>CAYZHS010000172.1:0-4403 GCA_964478295.1 uncultured Proteiniphilum sp.
TAGATTAATATTCAGTCTTTATTGATGTTCCAGGGAAGTAATGTTTCAATATCTCATCATGCTTATACCCCTTTTCCGCCATCATAGCCGCACCAATCTGACACAGGCCAACTCCATGTCCCCAACCGGCACCGGTTAATAAAAATTTCTGAGGTATACCCTCCTCATCTTCCTCTTGAGCGTCAACTATAAAAGCGGAACTGTATAAGTGAGATTTTGATAATGCACGTCTTATTTCAAGCTCTTTTCCTATTATCATAACCTTATTAGTTCCAATAATTTTTAATCTAATAATTCGCCCCGAAGTACCTCTTTCAAGAGGAATCATATCAATAATACATCCGAAGTCAATACCCAAGCGTTCTTTAATTATTCCGGATAGTTCTTTTTGACTATAAAATACTTTCCATCTGAAAAAATCAACAGTCTCTCTGTCATAATCATTCAGCACTTCACTTAGTATAGATGTGTCCTGTGTATTACAAAATGCATCTGGAGATTTTTTTATCCAATCTTCCGCATCTTCTTCTATTGTCAAATCGTGGAAAGGAACCCCACTAAAATTATCAGGCTTACCCTGAAGATATGGGTGAATTATTGGCTCCCATACATTTTCAAAAGCTTCCATCACACCCCCGCAACATTTTGAATATCTGGCATCACAAATAGAGCCTCTATAGGAAATGACTTTGCCATATGTTGAACTTATTGCTCTGTTGATAAGATCAGAAGTTTGTCTGGTAATCCCCTGGTATCTCTGGCAATGGTCATCTGCACAAACATCAAAATGTTCGTGATCTTCACGATCATACCATCTTATAATTTCAGTTGGAGTTACTATAGAAGTTCGATAACTCTCTTTTTGTTTATCAAGAGTTTTATTCTTCAAAATTTGAGCCAATAGCCAGCTGCGAGAAATAATTGCGTGTGCTTTTAGTAGTTCTTCTGAGCTGGTAGATCTCATTTCCGATGATATTACACTCTTAAGATACTCTTCCAGCAATACAATATTAATAGCGGTTATATAAAAGTTGTTGTCGTCATCCTCAACTGCTATGAGCTTTAATCCACCCAAAAACCTCTGTGTCTCTTTTCTCTCCCAGTGAAAGTCCACCCCAATAACAACCTCCTTCAATTCAAATGTATCGGTATGGAGATAATCAGATTCAAAAGTTATTTCACTATAATGCTCTCCATTAAATTGCAGTTTGCCATTTTCAATATTAACAATATAGTCTCCCGGAGGAAATTCTTTGCCCTGTAGCTTATATGTCGAAAGCAGAGAGAAATCTACTACCTTTTGCCTTTGTAAAATACCCACATGTATTAAAGGCTCATTCATTTTAAGTTCTGTCTCGCCTGAAGTTCCCATGTTCTTATCCTGTCTTTATAAAGGTTATAATTATTCATTTTAACAATGTCGAGTGAGGCATCACTATTGTCCTCCCATCTGCGACAAAGGTAGAGTACATCGTAAATGCGACCAATCTTGTATTTGCGCGAAATATTCAGTCCCACAGCGTAATCTTCACCATAACTCGTATTGGGAAGTTTAATTTCACGTAAAACAGGGGTGTAAAATGCACGTGGAGCACCCAGTCCATTTATCCTTAAAGCATTGTTTCTCCCATTTTCCGGAGTCCATTCTCTGTGATCTATTGTGCCTGGAGGAATCTCCTTTAAATCGAAATTTGTCATACGGTAAGTTCCTACAACCATTGCGCAGTTCTGCAAATAAAAAGCATCTACAATTTTTTGTAATGTATCGTCGCCACTATAGATATCGTCACTATCCAGTTGAACTGAAAATTTACCGCATTTTGGGTGATTCGCTCCTAGATTCCAACAGCCACCAATACCCAGGTCAAATCTTTCGGGTATTAAATGAATTAATCGTGCATCTTCTTTAAAATCTTCAATAGCCTCGCTTGTTCCATCTGTTGAATGGTTGTCAACTACAATAACATTAAAGCGGAAATTGGTTTTCTGTCGAAGTGCAGAGCTAATGGCATCTTTTATGGTTTTAATTCTGTTGCGCACAGGAATTATCACCGATGCTTCATATTCGAAGGTTGTATGATTAAAATCAACCGACTCAAATTCTGGTTTAAGATACCCACCTATATCTTTTAGGTGACTAGTGCAAGCTTGCTCCATCTCAACCTGAACCTCCCGGTTTTTGGGATCTACATAATCGAATATCTTCTGTCCACTCATTCTGGAGTCTTGTTCAACTTCACTATACAGATACTCATTTATGTGCACTAATTTTCCTTTCTGAGATATTTTAAGGCGTAAATCATAAAGTCCTGCAAATTTGTACTCATTATTTTTCATTCTCCTTGCAGCTCTCTTTAAATGCTTTGAGTTGAATAATAACAGTGATCCAAAATTAAAGTCATCTCTTAAACTGCCCTCTTGATAATCAATTACAGGATGATTCTTTAGTATATCTTCAGAACTTTCATAATAATCTGAGTATACCATAGAAGCCCCAGAGTCTTGAGCAACCCGAACCATTCGTTGTAATGCAAAATATCCTAGATTTAAAACTGTAGATTTCCGGTATAGAAGTGTAAAACTGTTACTAGTTTTCTTAGCTATCTTCTTAATAGTATTGCTGCTTTCTAAGATGTCAATGTCAATTGAATAACAACCTTCTACATTGCCGGTTGCACCTTCGGGCTTTAACAAGTATATTTTACCAATAGATTCATACTGTTGCAGCTGTACAACAATAGTGCTCGTTTGCTCGGGATCTGTAAAAAGTACAAAAGCATCTATCTTTTTCATAAGTGTGTTTTTAATGTACTAATTTATTGAATTTTGAGTTAATACAAAAGTATTTATACAAATAAATGTATAAAAGTTGAGATTTAAGGAAAGCCGGTTATTGCAGACCTATCGTCTGATATAGCTTTGAAAGGAATAGTCAAATTGATGCCTGTCGTCAGACGTGTGGTTCACCTCTTCTACCAGTTCCCAGTTATCGAAATTGATTTCAGGAAAAAAGGTATCAGCATCTTCAAATGTGTGATGTATGCGCGTAAGAAATAGCTTGTTGGCAAGATCTATTGTTGAGTTATATATTTTTCCTCCACCAATTAAAAACACTTTCTCTTTGTTACCGCTTTTTAATAAAGCTTCCTCTACTGAACGTACAACTATACATCCTGGATAATTATCCTCTTTATCCGAAGTAATTACAATATTAGTTCTATTTGGAAGAGCACCTTTTGGAAGCGACTCAAACGTTTTTCTTCCCATTATAATTGTGTGTCCTGTGGTTAGCTGCTTAAAATGTTTCAAATCGTTTGGAAGATGGCAAAGTAAATCGCCATCTTTTCCTATTCCATTATTTTCGTCAACAACAACTATAATTGCTATTTCTCTGTTTTCATCTATCATCATATCGAAACTTCTCCTTTTATATGTGGATGCGGATTATAATTAACCAGTTCAAAGTCCTCAAACCTAAAGCCGAAGATATCTTTAACATCTGGATTAATTTTCATTTCTGGAAGCGGGCGGGGAGTTCTTGATAGTTGTAGGTCTACTTGCTCCAAGTGGTTTAAATATATGTGAGCATCGCCAAAAGTGTGTACAAAATCGCCTTCCTGCAGTCCTGTTACCTGTGCCATCATCTTAAGCAGCAGAGCATAAGAGGCAATATTAAACGGTACTCCCAGAAATATATCGGCGCTGCGTTGATATAGCTGTAAACTTAATTTTCCATCCGCAACATAAAATTGAAAAAATGCATGACAGGGTGGGAGGTTCATATTTGGCAAATCGGCAACGTTCCATGAGCTAACTAGTATTCGTCGCGAATCCGGATTGTTTTTTATTGTTTCAACTACCTCTGAAATCTGGTCTATATGTCCCCCTCTATAGTCAGGCCACGAACGCCATTGATAACCATATATATGTCCAAGATCTCCATTTTCATCGGCCCACTCATTCCATATTCTAACTCCGTTATCGGTCAGGTATTTAATATTGGTGTCTCCATTCAGAAACCACAATAGTTCATGTATAATTGATTTTAGATGAAGTTTTTTTGTTGTAAGTACGGGAAACCCCTCACTTAAGTTATATCTGCTTTGATGTCCAAAAATACTTACAGTACCTGTGCCTGTACGATCTTCTTTTTTTACACCTTCATTAAGTGTTCTTTGTAACAAATCAAGATATTGCTGCATAATTTTTAATTTAATTGATCTCCACTAACAAAAGTAGCTGTTTTTTTGCTGACAACAAGTCATTCTCTAAAGTAAATAAACATGTGCTTTTCTAAACTGTTTACCTAAAACAATATACTACAAAATGATGGATTAATTGAACGATTAATATTTCAATTTGTTTAATATGATATATTTGATGAACTTTTCTTTTATTAAACA
>CAYZHS010000173.1:0-4402 GCA_964478295.1 uncultured Proteiniphilum sp.
AAAAAGCCATTTATTCTTAATCAGTGGTTTGAGATATTCGAGAAAATGGTTCAGTACAAGGTACATTTTAGTCGCAAGCAAAATCAACTCTACTCGGCACTTGAAAGGGAAGGATTTGACAGACCTACTACCACTATGTGGGTATATGACGATTATATTCGCGATGAGATTAACGACGCTTGGGAATTACTTAAGACAGAAGTTGTTGATGTTGACGCCTTTTTGAAATTATATACCGAGATTGCTGTTGATCTAAGAGATTTAATGGAGAAGGAAGAGATGATTTTATATCCTACTTCATTGAAATTAATCTCAGAAGAAAAAATGGAAGAGTTGAAGTCGGGCGACAGAGAAATTGGTTTCTTTATGATAGATATGCCAGATTTGGAATCCAAAGATAAAACCTCCGTTAAGAAAGTAAATACAGGTGAAAATATACAAGATGATTTTATGAGTGAACTTGCCGCTTTGTTAGCAAAATATGGTCATAAAGTTGAGTCAAATTCAGAAGAAAAAGTATTTGATGTTGCAGAAGGAAAGCTGACCCTTGAACAGATTAACCTCCTATATAAGCATCTCCCTGTTGATATCTCTTTTGTTGATGAGAATGATATAGTTAAGTTTTACACCGATACAAAGCACAGAGTGTTTCCAAGAAGCAAAGGTGTTATTGGTAGAGAAGTGCGAAATTGCCACCCTCCAAAAAGCTTGTATCTTGTAGAAGAAATTATTGAAAAATTCAGAAGTGGTGAGCAGAGTAAGGCCGAATTCTGGATAAATAAACCAGGTGTTTTTATCTACATAGTTTATGTAGCCATAAGAGACAATAATGGAAAATTCAGAGGTGTAATGGAAATGATGCAGGATTGTACTCATATTCGTGCTATGGAAGGTGAACAACGACTGCTTACATGGGGAGAGCATTCTGGAAAGAATGATAATGGATTTGAGTATGGTGAATCAAAAACAAAAGAGGTAGACATTGATACTGATTTACAGGAGTTAAAATTATCAGGCGAAACAAAGTTAAAATCACTTCTTAAAAAATATCCTGATTTAAAGGATGATTTAATTAATTACAACTCCAAATTCTCAATACTCAACAGCCCTATGGCTAAAGTAATTCTGCCGCTAGCAACAATAAAGATGATGAGTGAGCAGTCGGGTATTCCTCAGGAAGAACTTATTGAAAAGATATATAAGTTAATAGGCTCTTAATTTAAGTTTTGTGTATTTTGAATGCAACTAAAATTGAGACTGACAATTTTTTGTAATAAAAATTCCCTAAGGTTTTAATTTCCTTAGGGAATACTTTTTTTCAAATATTGTAATCAAGTATATCTTTTTTGCTTAGAAATTATAAAGCGATAATATTTTATTAAATATATCGGTATTCTCATAAATACCTGAAAATTCTGAAGCAGCTGCACCGTAAGAAAATACAGGAACCATTACAGCACTATGTCCGGTAGTGGCCCAGTCGGCTTTAACATCACCTTCCGATAAGTCTCCACCAACAATCGACATTGCACCTGTTTCGTGGTCTGCTGTTACAACTACAAGAGTTCCGGGGTTTTGATCTGCAAAATCAAATGCAACTTTAATTGCTCTGTCGAAATCGACAACTTCATTAATCACATATTCAGTTTCATTTGCATGACCTGCCCAATCAATTTGAGAACCTTCTACCATTAAGAAGAAACCTTTCTCATTGTCTTTTAGTAGATCTAAAGCCTTTTGTGTGCTCTCTGGCAGAAACTCACCTCTTTCGGGGTAAGGAGCAGGATGTTCATCAGCAATAAGTGCGGCAAGTTTGCCACTTTCGGTGTTCATGATACTTTCCATATCCATTGCAACTTTAAATCCTTTTGCTGCAAGCTCTGTCAAAAGATTATTTTTGTCGGACCGATCAGTGAAAAACTTTTTGCCCCCTCCAATAAAAAGTGTAATGTCAGAGTTAACAAAATCAACAGCAATCTCCTCCTGCATACTGCGTTTTGCTTGATGAGCTACAAAAGAGGCAGGCGTAGCATGCGTAACTGCGCAACTGGCCACCACACCTGTAGATAGTCCATTTTCGGCTGCAAGCTCAAGAATCGATTTAACTTCATTGCCATTTTCATCAACACCAATAGCTCCATTATATGTTTTAGTACCGGTTGCCAGTGCTGTTCCACCGGCAGCAGAATCGGTAATATAACTACTTGCCGAATATGTTTTTGCCAAGCCTACAAACTGTGCTTTTTCGAGGTTAAGTCCTTTATTGGCAGTAATTCCTGAGTAAACTTGATTAACACCCATTCCATCACCTATAAGGAGGATTACATTTTTCACCTTTGGTTTATAGTCGTTTTTGTTATCACCCTGTGAAGGTGTACATTGAATTAAAAAGAACGATAGTGCAATAAAAAGGGATAAACGAATTTTAGTCATGACTTTAAAATTTTTGTAAATATTTTTCACAAAGATACCCTACTCATAACTATTTACAAAGTGGAAAAATGATTAATTTGATACATTACGTAGTGATTATTTGATTATATGAATTTAATTGCTAAAATTGCACCCTGTTTAATTAAAACAAATATTATGAAAAAGATAGCTTTGTTTACAATGTCGATGCTTATGTTTATTAATTTGAGTTGTAATGTAAATCAACCAAAAAATTTAGATGAATCAAATAAACTATTTAATAATGCAAGTGAGATAAATTCTAGATTAGGTAAAGGTATAAACATCGGCAATACATTTGAAGCGGACCAGTCGTGGCAATCACCATTTTTTATAGAAGATTTAAAGAAGATTGCCGATTTAGGATTTAATCATGTGCGTATTCCAATAAAGTGGGAGAGAGAAGATAGAGGTTTGCAAAATCCTCCTTACACGTTAAACGAAAGCTTTTTAAGATATATGCAAGACGTTGTGGATGAGGCTTTAAAAAATGAATTGCTTGTAATAATAAACATGCACCATCACAACGAATTAATATCCGATCCTATGGCTCATAAAGAGAGGTTCCTTTCGCAATGGCAACAGCTGTCAGACTATTTTAAAGACTACCCCGATAGTTTGCTATTCGAGATTTTAAATGAACCACACGATAATTTTACATCAGAAATATGGAATGATTTTTCAAAAGAAGCTTTAAGTGTAATTCGTAAAACAAACCCCAAAAGATGTGTGCTTATTGGAACTGCAAACTGGGGTGGTGTTGGTTCGTTAAGTTCATTAGAAATACCAAATGATACTAATATAATTCTTACAATACACTACTACAACCCATTTCAGTTTACTCATCAAGGTGCCAGCTGGTCAGATGGTTCTGATGCTTGGCTTGGCACCGAGTGGCGGGATACTGAACTTGAAAGACAAGCAGTTGTGGATGATTTTAAGCTCGCTTTAAATCTTGCTAAAGAGAAGAATATACCAATACATGTTGGTGAGTTTGGAGCATACTCCAGAGCCGATATCGACTCTCGTGTGAGATGGACCCGTTTTTTAAGCAGGTGGTTTGAGCAGCAAGGTTTTAGCTGGGCGTACTGGGAGTGGAATTCAGGTTTCGGAATTTATAATCCCAAAACAGGTGAGTATAATCAAAAATTAGTTGATGCTCTGGTTAGCGATGATATGCCAGAACCTTCTCTCTAACAAAAGATTACTCATAATATTTAAATTAAGACCAAACTTATTATAATCCAAACTCTTTTGCAAGAAGCGTGTAACCCTTTTCACGAACTTTCATGTCGTGATAACCATCAACCAGGATGATTTCGTCTACATCGGTTTTTTTGGACCAGTTGTATAGCTTCTCGGCAACTTGAGTTGGTGTGCCAATTACAAACTTGTTCATTTGTTGCTCCCTCACAGCCAGTTCATGAACTGAATAAGGATAATCTGCTGCCTGCTTTATAGTAGGGAGTTTTGTGAATCTTTTGCCCGTACCTAGCATTGTCCACATCAGTAATGTTGGTTCGGCAAGATATTGTGCCTCTTCTTCAGTTTCGGCTGTAAATACACTTATCGACAACATGCTTTTTGGCTCACTAAAGTATCTAGAAGGTTTGAATTTTTCCTTGTAAAATTTAAGTACAGGTATAGCCATATCAGCATTTATTTGAGCAGCAAACACAAATCCAAGTCCTTTATCCAAAGCAAACTTAACGCCTCCGTTGCTCGAGCCAAGCATGTAAATATCGGGAGTGAGAGAAGGGTCGGGATTTGCAGCAATACTTTCGAACTGATGCTTTTCGGGAAAATCATGACCGAAATAGTGTAGCAGATCATCTAATTGCGAAGGAAAAGTATCCTCTCTGAGCACCTCAAACGATCTACGAAGTGCATAAGCAGTTCTACCATCTGTTCCAGGGGCTCTGCCTAGTCCCAAATCTATACGTCCCGGCTG
>CAYZHS010000174.1:0-4399 GCA_964478295.1 uncultured Proteiniphilum sp.
TTTGTTGGGTTGTTGCTGTTATTATCAGATGTTTGTAAATCTTTCTCTCTAGATAATAACTTGCGTTTTAGTCCAGTAATCTCTTCAAAAGCGGGTATATAGTCAATTTTAACCATCCCAAACTCAATCATATCATCAATATTCTGAAAATCCATACATACTTTAAGTAGTATGCTCTTCTTAACCAATACTCTGCAAGGTGATTGAATAATACCTGAAGTTGGCACATTCTCTTTTAGTTTGTCGTCGTGCACCACTGTTGCAAAAATTGGTTCTCCCTGTTCCACAAGCCTCACAAATAAAATTCGGTTGTTTATTCCTACCCTGTGATATGATATATTTATATTTGTGATTAAGCTTCCACTAACAACCGGCAGCATCAAATATATCCATTTTGAGTCACCTGGCTCTTTTACAGTAATCTGCATTCCGGGATGGAATATATAAGGGTAACCGAGATTTATTGTTGGATCTCCTGTTACGAATCCAATTCCGTGAAGCATTAAAGACTCTGTTTTAGAGAGTAGCTTCTTTGATATGTTTATAGTTTGATGGGGCATTTTGTAATAATGGTGGTTATTCTACTTCTTCTTCCTCTTCAGTTATTTCAAGTTTCATGTTTTGCAAAGTTTTCTTAAACTCAGGTGCGGGAGTAAAGATTACTTTGGTGTTTTTAATATTGTCTTCTGTGAAGTTTTCGGGATCATCTACACCATTACTAGATAGTGAAATTCTTAGAGTCCCAAGGTTGTTGAGATTTACACTGTAACCCTCAATAAGGTATGCAGGTATCTCGTCAACCATGTTTTCAATCACATTAAGAACCGCACCTCGTGTCATAGACGACTTAGCAGAAATGCCCTTGCTCAACTGGTAGTTGTTTATGGTACCTTTTTTCACGGGGCTGGCATACCACTTGCGCTTACTATCCGGTTCTAATGGATTAGCTTTTTGTATAAGTTTAAACTTCATGTTTTTATATTTAGTTTTCGTGTTTTATACGCTAAAAGATTGAATACTACCTCTATTTATGCGTTTATTTCATTTTTGTTACGTTTGGAGCGATTCTTTTAATCGTTTAGAGTTAACTCTCTGACCGTATGATGTTTTGGTCTTTGTTGCTTGTTTAAATCGCTCCGTACGTTTAGAAAACTTTAGGTGACCTTTAGACCGACCATTTTTTTCAATCGCAAACATACGTTATAATATAAAATCAGGTTAGGACTTATTTTGTTAATTATAGCACTAAATCCGCTTTAACATTCTTTTGGTATAGCATTGGGTGCTCAAAAATTGAGTTAAGAAAATGATAATAAGTGTGTTGGGTGTGCTAAATGTCGCAGAAATATAAGTTAAAGTATTTTATGTGAAATGTAAAATATACTATTGTTAAGTTCAAATATATGAAAATTAACTTGTGTGTATTAAATTGTTTGCATTGGGTAAACGTCTATATTGACTGGGTGTGAATCCTGTGTGTTTCTTAAAAACCCTTGAAAAGTAGTTCACATCATATATTCCACAATCTGCAGCTACTTCGCCAATAGTTTTATTTTCATTGGCAAGTATTTTTTTTGCATGAGATAATTTTACCTGTAGTATATAAGTTGATGATGGGTATCCGGTAATTGCGTTAAGTTTTTTGTTGAGTTGCGATATACTTATTGCTAATTCTTCTGCAAGGATAGTAGGTGTAAAGTCGGGATTCTTAATTTCTCTGTAGATAATGTCGGTTGCGAGCCTTAAAAATTCACCATTAGCATTAGCTTCCTCTGTAATTTCTACATTTTTCTCCTCTTTTAAGACTACTCTGCGATACTTTTCTATTAATAGTTCACGCGATACCAAAAGATTTTTAACTCTAACTCTCAATTCCTCTGGTTGAAACGGTTTTGTAAGGTATATGTCTGCTCCTGAGTTTAATCCCTCTATAATGTCTTCTCTGCGATTTTTTCCCGACACAACTATAATAGGTATATGGTTTATAATTGTAGATGCCCTTATCTCTTTTATAAGTTCAATGCCACTTTTTTTAGGTATTATAATGTCTGTTATTATAATGTCGGGCATCGATGTTTCAGCAAGTTTAAACGCATCTTCTCCATTGCTGCAGTATATAATGTTGAATTTATCCCCTGGAAATATTGATCTTATATAAACTGCTATATCTTTATTGTCTTCAACAAGTAGTATAGTTTTGCGTGTATCATCTATAGATTTATTTTCTAAGAAAAATCCTTTTTGCGAATCTTCTATGTTTGCAAATGTATATTTAGGAGAATTGGTGTTGTCGGGTATCCAGTGGGTGTATAAAACTTTTTCGCTAATCTGAATGGGGTGCTCTACAATAAATGTGGTGCCTTTGCCTGGTTCGCTCTCAACAACGATTGCACCTCCAATAATTTCTACCAACTGCTTTGTTAGTGTTAGTCCTATGCCATTACCCTCTTTGCCATTATGATTGTTGCACTGATAAAAAAGATCAAATATATGAGGAAGTTCTTCTTTGCTTATTCCTATTCCGTTGTCGATTACTTTTATGATGAATTTTTTATCATCTTTTTCGTTCTTCTCAACCATTACATATATATGCGTGCCATCCTCACTATATTTAATAGCATTTCCAATAAGATTGTTGAGTACTTTATTTAAGTAATCGGGCACAAAGTCCGTTTCTATTACTTTCTCTTTACTATAAAACTGAAGGTCTATATCCTTTCCACTAGCTAAAATTGCAAACGACTCAGTAACCATATTTACGAAGTTAACTATGTTGCCGGTTTTCCATTCAATAGATTTTACTTGCGATTGAAAATTTGATATGTCTAATAACTGGTTTACTAAAACCGACAAATTTCTTCCTTGTCTTTCTATAGCGCTTAAGAAAGCATTTGAATGATTAGGTGAAATATCTTTCATTTCGCGCAATTGTTTGCTTAATCCTAATATGGTGGTTAAGGGTGTGCGAAACTCATGTGTAATCTTTGCAAATATATCGCTCCTTATCTGCTCTACTCGTTTTAGCATTTTTATATTCTTAGATATATCTAAATATGCTATTAGAAGAAAAGATACAGTAATTAAAAGTAGTGTTATTATGATGATGTATGTTGTTGATTCGATATTCATGTTAAATGGCGATAAGTTAATTATAGCTTATTCTTAGCAGATGGTATATTATATAATCACAAAAATAATAAAAATTATGTATATAAGACATCTGTTTTGCATGTTTTTCTACCATAAAGATTTAATTGTTTGATGTTGGCACTGATTTATCCTATTAAATGTGTAATTTTGTAATCACAATTAACAATACAATATCACAATCAACTAATAAATAAAGTGGTGAAAAAAGCATTTAATAAATTTATACTATTAACGATTATTACATGCAATTTGTTTGCATCGTGCAATCGCGCAGAGAAATTTACAATCGAGGGTGCACTAAGTTCGGCAGGTGGCGATACTCTTTATCTGGAGCATAGAGCTTTGGGTGGACTAGAACTGATCGACTCTGTTGTGCTGAAGGATAATGGTGTTTTTAAATTTAAACAACCGGCTGCTCAAAACCCTGAGTTTTATCAACTGAGGCTCGGGCATCAGGTGGTGGCATTTGCGGTGGACTCAACAGAAGTACTTAGAGTTAAAGCCGATGCTGCTGATTTATACAATACATTTGAGATTGAAGATTCATATACCAATAGTCAGTTGAGATTGGTTGATGCACTTACGCAAAAGGTTTCGAAGGGTATTATTAATCTTGAGAAGAGTCATACTGCCGGAAATATAGATGATGTTGGCTTTATTGATAGTCTTGATAGCCTGCTGGCAGGTTATAAGAGTGAGATTTCTAATCTTATTTTAGCTAACCCTTCGAATGCTGCGGCATATTATGCTGTATTTCAAAAAATAAACGATTATCTTATTTTTGATCCATATAGCAAGCGCGACTATTCTATGTTTGCTGCTGTAGCCACATCATGGAATCAATATTTTCCAGAAACCGAAAGAACAAAACATTTATACAACTTTACAATAAACGCACTTAATGCAAGACGTCAGCAGGAGCGACAACTCGAACTTTTTGAAAATATACCTCTTGAGGAGGGATCGGGATTGCCCGATATTGTATTGCCGAATGTTGCCGGATCTAAAATTGCTTTATCATCTCTCAAGGGCAAGGTGGTTATATTAGATTTTGTAGTTTATAATGCCGAATTTTCGCCAGCTCATAATATACAGCTCAACAATATATATAATAGGTATAAATCGCAGGGTCTGGAGGTGTATCAGGTTTCATTTGACTCTGATGATCATTTCTGGAAGATTTCGGCCGACAACCTTCCATGGATAACTGTGCGAGATGCGGCTTCAATAAACTCATCATTACTATCGA
>CAYZHS010000175.1:0-4375 GCA_964478295.1 uncultured Proteiniphilum sp.
TGCAATTCCTTTCCAAACCGACAAATCGCCAGTTTCACGCCAATAAACATAAGCTAGTGAAGATTTTGTACCGGCACCATCGGCATGCATAATATTACAGTAATCCGGATCATTTCCTAAATAGTCGGGAATAATTTTGCAGAAAGCCTTCGGATATAATCCTTTGTCGATATTCTTAATAGCATTATGCACATCTTCCTTAGAAGCCGAAACACCGCGCTGGTTGTATCTTTGATTAGTTGTCATGTGATTATTTGAATAATTTCAGAATAACTTTTAAATATAAGAAATTTCTTACTATCTTTAGTTATTACTCTTAAGTCAATACTAGCTACAAAAGTAATAAAAATGAATGAATTTATCTCTAAATTTTATCTTATACAAAATTCCTATAATAACTATTATGTTTAATAGGTGCTTCTCTTTGTTATTACCATAAAAAAAGGATGACACATTTAAGTATCACCCTTCTTCTATCTTGTCTTTTAAATATTGATTTAATTCAGATCTAATGCAGCTTCAATTTTCTGCAATTCTGCCGATTTATCAATACCCATTACACTTAAATTGTAATATACATTTCTAAGTAACAAAAGAACTCCGTTGTTTTCACTCTCAGATGCATTTCTAGCTATTAAGAGTTCTTCTAATTTTTCAAGATAAGGAAGTGACTGTTGATAAAAATCAACTGTTTTCTTGTCGTTTTCTACCATCTGCTGTCTATTTGTAAGCATGGCAGTTTTTTCCTTAATTTCCTGTGCCTGGAGAATATAGTTTCTAGCTAAGTTTTCAAGAGCTCTTTCGCAATTAGGATCTTGAGCAAGTGCTTTTTTGTATTCAGCTTCAGCACCTACATAATCACCACTCTCAGCTATAAGTGCACCTTTAACGCTATTTAAATCGCATGCATTAGTAGGATCATTTGAAATTGCTTGTTCCAGATACTCAATAGCTTTGTCAGATTGACCATCACGAATGAATACATTTACCAGGTTAGGAATAAAATATTTACTCTTTGGAAATTTATCTGCTCCTAAGTAAAGTGTTTCCAAATATTTAGCTGAATCTCCTAAATTAATATACTCACTAGCCATCAGTTCATAAATATCGCTTTCAACATATGCGCTATTTTCGATAAATGGTTCGCTTGCTGCTCTTTCAAGCATTTTTAGAGCTCTTTCATGCTCTTTTGCCTGAATTGCAGTAATTATAGCATAATATTTAATAGTCTGGTAAGTACTATCTAATACAAATGCACTTTTATCTCCTTCAAACATTGGTAAAGTTGGAATAGTCCAGTATACTTCAAAGAAATCTGCAGCTTTAGAAAAATTATTTTGTTCGTTGTAGTAAACTCCACCATTTATATAAAATGGATGGTTCGCTCTGAGTACAGAAGAAATATCTTTGCGAAATTTGTTTCTTACACGACCTTTTTCATCAGGAAGCTCAGCAAGTGAATCTGCTTTAAGATAAGGTAAATACGACTCCATTAATCCGTCATACATTACTTTATCATTTGCATTCTGACCTAACATAGCTTTAGTTCTTTCATTATCAAACGCTTTGTTGCCAATATCTCCCATTATCTTCCATGTCTCAGGATCAGATGATGTATCGGCATGCTTTGCTGCTTGTTGAATTAGTGTTCTAGCCTCATTCAGATCATCTCTACCCAATGATCTTTTTGCGTCTTTAATAGCTGATTTCTGCGCAAATATCGAGCCTGCGGAAAAAACAGCAATCATAGTAAGGAATAAGAATTTTCTCATTATGTTCATATTTTTGTGATTATGTAAAATATATCAATATATGTTGTTTCTATCTGTTAAGACTAATATTATTGAAAAAGTTTAATCAATATCCTCGATCTCATTATTTTCTTTATCATTCAACGATAAATCTAAATTCAAATCGTCATCTATATTAACAACTTCTATCTCTTCTTCATCTGAATCAACTTTACAAACCGAAGCTATAACATCATTACGTTTTTCCAAATTTATAAGACGAACACCCTGAGTAGCACGCCCCATAATACGAAGGTCGGAAATTTTCATTCTAATAGTTATACCAGACTTGTTAATAATCATTAAATCATTATCATCTGTAACGCTTTTGATTGCAATAAGTTTACCAGTTTTTTCAGTAATATTTAATGTTTTAACACCTTTACCACCTCTGCGTGTTATGCGATATACAGGCTCACCATCTTCATCATTCAGTAAAGTTCTTTTTCCATAACCTTGTTCAGAAACCACAAGTATAGTGTCTTCCGATTCAGGCTCCATGCAAATCATACCAATAACTTTATCTTCGCCATCTTCATCCAGAGTCATACCTTTCACTCCTGTAGCAGTACGTCCCATTGGTCTAACATCATTTTCATCAAACCTTATAGCACGTCCGTTTCTGTTTGCCAAAATTATATGTTGTTTGCCATTGGTTAACCTCACCGAAATAACCTGGTCATCCTCTCTAATTGTAATTGCATTAACACCATTTTGTCTTGGTCTCGAATAAGCTTCAAGAAGAGTCTTCTTTATAATTCCCTTTTCAGTGCAGAATATCAGGTGATTAGAATTAATATACTCTTCGTCAGAAAGATTATCCACACGTACAAAAGCAGTTACAGAATCGTCCGGGTCTATGTTAAGCAAGTTTTGAATAGCCCTTCCCTTAGAATTTTTAGAACCTTCAGGAATTTCATAAACATGCAACCAGTAACACTTACCCTTTTGTGTAAACAACAACATATAATTGTGCATTGTTGCCGGATAAATATACTCAACAAAATCCTCTTCACGTGTTTCTGTACCTTTAGCTCCTACTCCACCTCTGTTTTGGGTGTGAAAATCGTCAAGAGGAGTACGTTTAATATATCCCATGTGAGATATAGTAATCACCATATCATCATCTGCATAGAAGTCTTCAGGGTTCATATCCTCAGCGGCAAAAATGATTTCAGAGCGACGCTCATCACCATATTTTTCTCTGATTTCGATTAACTCATCTTTTATAACACCCATTAAGACATCTTCATTGTTAAGAATCTCGTTTAAGCGTGCAATAAGTTTTTGTATATCCTCATACTCACCACGAAGTTTATCCTGCTCAAGACCAGTTAACTGTCTTAATCGCATTTCTACAATTGCACGAGCTTGTATTTCAGTCAATTCAAATCTTTCAATCAAACCTTGAATTGCTGCCTGAGGATTAGCTGAACCTCTGATAATTGCAATTACCTCGTCGATGTTGTCTGAGGCAATAATCAATCCTTCAAGAATATGAGCTCTCTCTTCAGCCTTTCGTAATTCATATTTAGTTCTGCGAATAACTACATCGTGACGGTGGCTTACAAAATTCTCAATCAGTTGTTTCAGATTAAGTAATTCAGGTCGTCCGTTAACCAGTGCAATGTTATTTACACTAAAAGATGATTCGAGCGCTGTAAGTTTATATAGTTTGTTTAGAATAACGTTTGCATTTCCGTCGCGCTTAACGTCCACCACAATGCGCATACCCTGTCTGTCCGATTCATCATTTACGTTTGAAACTCCTTCAATCCTTTTTTCTGTAACCAGATCAGCAATATGTTTAATAAGAGCCGCTTTATTTACAAGGTATGGTATTTCTGAGATAATAATTTTATCTTGTGAGCCGTTTGATTCAATCTCAGCCTTGCCACGCATTACTACTCTGCCACGACCTGTTTCAAAAGCATCTTCAACACCTTTATAACCATATATATATCCACCAGTAGGGAAATCAGGAGCTTTTATATACTCCATCAAACCTTTAATATCAATATCTCGGTTATCGATATAAGCTATAATGCCGTTTATACATTCTGTAAGGTTGTGAGGAGCCATATTAGTTGCCATACCAACAGCAATACCTGAAGAACCGTTCATTAACAAGTTTGGTATTCTGGTTGGCAGAACGGTAGGTTCCTCTAATGTATCGTCGAAGTTTAGTTGAAAATCTACAGTTTCTTTTTCTATGTCTCGCAACATCTCTTCTGCAAGCCTGTTTAATCTTGCCTCGGTATAACGCATAGCTGCCGGACTATCGCCGTCAACACTACCCATGTTACCCTGACCATCCACAAGAGTATATCTCATACTCCACTCCTGCGCCAGCCTCACCATTGCATTATATACAGATGAGTCGCCGTGCGGGTGGTACTTACCTAATACTTCCCCAACAATTCTAGCCGATTTCTTATGAGGTTTATCATGAGTATTACTCAAACCCGACATTCCAAAAAGTATTCTTCTGTGTACTGGCTTAAAACCGTCGCGTACATCTGGTAATGCGCGTGAAACAATTACTGACATCGAGTAATCGATGTACGACGACTTCATTTCATCTT
>CAYZHS010000176.1:0-4359 GCA_964478295.1 uncultured Proteiniphilum sp.
ATGAGAAAACAAAATATATCGACAATCCTTATTGGTCGGCTTATGAAAGTTATCTTGAAGAAGACAGAAACAGACTCTATGGTAATTTTGGTATTGTCTTAACCCCCACTCCTTGGCTGTCAGTTACAGGACGTTTAAATTCTGATATATACGATTACGATTTTCAAGACAGAATAGCTTATAACTCACGTTCGCAATCTATGTATCAAGAGTATAATCAAAAATATGAAGAGTTTAACTACGAATTGCTTGCTACAGTCAATAAAGCATGGAACAATCATTCCTTTATTGCAAATGCAGGGACCAACTTCCTGCAAAGAAACAGACGAATAAGTGATATTTCAACTTCAGGAGGTCTTATAATACCAAATTACTACAGCCTCAATAATGCAACATCAACTGTTATAAATCCCTCAACAGGAAAATATAAAAAACAGCTCTCATCTGTTTACGGCAGCATATCTTACGGCTGGCGCAGCATTATTTATTTAGATGGCACATTCCGAAATGATTGGTCTTCAACGCTCCCTGTAGAGCACAATTCATACTTTTACCCCTCAATTACTTCATCCTTTATACTTAGCGAGCTACCTTCATTACGCCACCAGAACTGGCTTTCTTTTGCTAAGTTTCGTTTAGGATGGGCTCAGGTGGGAAATGACACTGACCCATATCAACTTTATAAAGTTTATCAAGCGGTTAATTCAATTAATGGCAGAAGCGCTTATACTTTACCTGACCAGTTAAATAATATAAATCTGAAGCCTGAGATTACATCTTCACTGGAAACTGGATTACAACTGCAGTTTTTCCGTAATCTGATTAATCTCGATTTCACCTATTACAACAACACCAGCCGTAACCAGATTATTTCACTACCTACTTCAGATGCATTTGGATACTCATCTAAATTAATCAATGCCGGTGAAATTAATAACAGAGGTATAGAAGTAATTTTAGGCATAAACCCTATAAGGAGTTATAACTGGGACTGGAATACAACGATAAATTTCTCAAGAAACAAAAACAAAATAATTAAACTTTCTGATGCTGTAAACAAGCTTAATCTAAGTACAACACTTGTTACACTTACTGCACAAGAAGGTAAAAGTTACGGTCAGATAGAAGGATACGACTTTGTTTATGCTCCCGACGGGCAAAGGGTTATAGATGAAAACGGACTATATATGAGAACTCAGCAAATTGTACCACTTGGTAGTGTGCTACCCAACTTCCTTTGGAGTTTTCAAAACGGCTTGCGATATAAGAACCTGAGATTTAATTTTCTTATCGACTCACGTGTAGGTGGTAAATTCTACTCACAAACCTATGCAGTTGCAATGTATTCAGGAACACTTCCCGAAACAGCCGCTAATGGAATTCGCGAAACAGGTGTAGTTGCCGATGGTGTTACAGCCAACGTTATATTCAATGCCGACGGCTCGTATGAAGTTACAGATATAGCCCCAAACACCAAAAACGTGTCAGCACAAGCATGGTCTAGAAATCACAGAAACGGACCCACCACATTTAGCGTTTTCGATGCCACTTTTATTAAATTAAGAGAGTTGTCACTGGGTTATGAATTCAACCTCTCTGAAGATAGTCCTATTAAAAGTATCGGAACATCAGTTTACGCCCGCAACCTGTTTTATATTTACAGAGAAAGCAAAACAATAGACCCTGAATTAACCAATAGCAGTGGCAATGTACAGGGAATTGAAGGAGGAAATATGCCTACACCTTTAACCTATGGCATCAATTTGAGTTTTAGATTTTAATGATTAACAAACAATTTAAATTTGAACAAATTATGAAACTATTTAATATATCACTATTTTCTTATTTAACACTATTATCACTGCTTTCAGTCTTCCTGTTCACATCATGCATAGACGAAGATCTGAATGTCGATCCAAACAGGCCATCTTCAGTACAAACTACCTCATTGATTGTAACAGCCCAGAAACAACTAGTCGACAATGTTAAGAGTGAATCTGCTTCTCTAAGAAGCTCAGCATTATTCACACAACAGATAAGTCAGGTTACCTACACCAGTCAGTCGCGTTACGACATTCCTTTCAGTTATTCCGAAAATATTTGGAACGGACTCTATAAATCCTTAAACAACCTTCAGGAAATCATCATCCTTAATACAGACCCAGCAACAAGAAATTTGGTAACAGCAGACGGAGCTGGTCGTAACTCCACACAGATAGCCATAAGTCGCATATTAAAGTCGTATGCTTTTTATGCACTCACCGATATTTTTGGTAATGTCCCTTATCACTCATATGGCAGCGATGACCCTGAATTCGAGGCTCTACAGCAAGATACAGACAACCTAACACCAAGTTATGCATCACAGGAAAAAATATATGCAGATATTCTGAATGAGCTCAAACAATCAGGAGACACCTTACTTAAGTATCAAACAGAAACAACCTTTGGTTCATCTGATATCATTTATGCAGGTAAAAATCTTAGTTGGGCTAAATTTGCTAATTCACTCCGATTACGTTTTGCGACCAGATTGAAGGATAAAAATCCCAACCTTTACACTACTCATTTTTCAGATGCTTTAGCAAAAGGTGTATTCACGAGTAATGCAGATAATGCAATATTCAGATACTCTGCATCTTCGCCAAACGAAGCACCATATTATCGGGCTACAGTAACTGCAAACAGACGAGATTTTGCAATATCAAAACCATTTATAGAACTGCTTAAGGGAGACAACTCACAGTTACCAATTACCGATCCAAGACTTAGCAAATATGCAGCAGTAAACAGTAATGGCCAATATGTGGGATTACCTTACGGACTAACAGAATCTGAAGCAGGTAGTTTCCCTGCAACATCAGTTAGTCTGCCAGGCACAATATACAGTGCACCCGATTATGGAGAAGTACTTATGGAATATTCCGAAGTTGCTTTTCTTCAATCCGAATATAATGGATGGAGCCAACCCGAATATATAAACGGTGTAAGAGCGTCACTAGAAAAATGGGGAGTATCAACTTCCGAAACAGACAATTATATAGCATCGCTCCCAGCATCCAACCAAAGAAATGTTCTTAATCAGAAATATATCGCACTTTTCACTCAGTTTCTCGAAGGATGGAGTGAGTATCGAAGAACCGGCTTTCCCGATTTCCTAATTAAAACAGGTGATATTATTTATTCAGGTCAGGTAAATGGTGGACAAGGAACCTATACTTTCAACCCATTGTTTGGCGATGGTGATATTCCATCACGTTTATATTATCCGGTTAAAGAGCAGTCGGTAAACCTCCAAAGTTATCAGGAAGCGATTGGCAAACAAGGAAATGATGTAATTGAAACCAAACTATGGGTGTTTAAATAAAATCATGTAATTTTACAGTCTTACAAACTGAAAAAGATTATACAGCTGTTTACAAGTATTCTTAATAAAATATAATATGAAATTTAATAAATTATTCATACTAAGCGTACTAATTATAGTGACATCCTCATGTATCCAACAAAACGGAACAGATAAACTACAATCAGGCACCTGGTTGGGCGAGCTTGAGGTTGGTGAAAACAAAAAGGTGCCATTTCTCTTTGAAGTAAGCAACACAACTTCGAACTTTTCAACCGTTACATTGATAAACGGAGAAGACAGATTCAATCTAGAAGGTGCTACACTCAATAACGACTCGGTGATAATTCCTATTCTAGCATACGATGCAGTAATAAAAGGAACTATAAATGACAATCAAATAGATGGTAAGTTTATAAAGAACTATATAGAAAATGATACTGGTGTACCTTTTAGGGCAACATATGGAATTAATAATAGATTCCAACCAGTATCGCAGTCCACCTCACAACAGATAGATGGTAAATGGGATGTCCTTTTCGTAGGTGAGCAAGGAGATACAACACGTAACGTTGGAATTTTCAAAACCGACAACAGCATAATTACCGGTTCAATATTAACACTTACTGGTGATTTACGCTATCTAGAAGGAGCCTACACAGAAAACGGAGTACAACTTTCTGCATTCAGTGGATTAAGTCCCTATTATTTTGAATTTGATTTCACAGGGGAAAATAGTTTCGAAGGAAAATTCTATACAACAAGGGGAACTACCCCCATAATTGGCTCAAGAAATGAAAATGCAGCATTAGCTGACCCATATTCATTAGCTGGACTAAAAGAAGGATATGAAACTTTAAGCTTTGAACTACCCAATATTAATGGAGATATTATTTCACTTAAAGACGAAAAATATCAGGGCAAAGTTGTTATCGTATCAATTCTTGGAAGCTGGTGTCCCAACTGTCTCGACGAAATGTCATTCCTTGCACCATGGTATGAAGAAAACAAAG
>CAYZHS010000177.1:0-4344 GCA_964478295.1 uncultured Proteiniphilum sp.
ATATAATCTCACTGCAATTGGGCTTTGACCCTACAGAAGCAGCTTCAATTGGTATTATTGGTGGAGCTGACGGACCTACTGCAATTTTCTTAACTTCTAAATTAGCTCCGCATTTGCTTGGTGCTGTAGCAATCTCGGCTTATTCTTATATGGCTTTGATTCCTATTCTACAACCGCCATTTATGCGTTTACTAACTACGAAGAAAGAAAGAGTTATTAAAATGAAGTCTGTAAGGGTAGTTTCTCAAAATGAAAAGATTATATTCCCAATAATTGGTCTTCTTATGACTACCTTTTTGGTTCCTTCAGGATTACCTCTATTGGGTATGTTGTTTTTTGGAAACTTATTGAAAGAATCAGGTGTTACACGACGTTTAGCTGAAACAGCAAGAGGGCCTATGGTTGATATAGTAACTATTCTACTAGGTTTAATGGTGGGAGTTGCAACTCAGGCATCGACATTCTTAACAGCTGCTTCAATTAAAATATTTTTACTTGGAGCACTTGCATTTATTATTGCAACATGCACAGGTATACTATTTGTAAAGTTCTTAAACCTGTTTTTAAAGAAAGAAAATAAGATTAACCCACTCATAGGTAATGCAGGTGTTTCGGCAGTTCCCGGTTCAGCCAGGATGTCGCAAGTAGTTGGTCTTGAGTATGACTCAACAAACCATCTGCTGATGCATGCTATGGGACCAAACGTTGCAGGTGTTATAGCTTCGGCTGTTGCTGCAGGTTTGATGCTAGGATTCCTCTATTAATTCTAAAAATTATTAACCATGGGAATTGAACAGTTGCTGCCCGCGATATCAGGTATGACATGGCAACATTTGATTATGATTGGAGTGGGTATGACTCTTATTTATTTGGCTATTGCTAAAAAATATGAACCTACACTGCTTCTACCGATGGGATTTGGTGCGATATTGGTAAATATCCCATTATCATCGGCAATAACACAGATTGACCCTTCAACAGGGGAGGCTGTGGAGGGAGTTCTTAATATATTCTTTGATGCTGGAATTGCAACGGAAATTTTTCCTTTGTTGATATTTATAGCAATTGGAGCAATGATAGATTTCTCTCCGCTTTTTCGTAATCCTTCACTTTTGTTGTTTGGTGCAGCTGCTCAATTCGGAATATTTATGACTATGGTATTGGCTGCTCTTCTCGGATATGATATCCGGGAAGCGGCTTCCATAGGAATTATAGGTGCGGCTGACGGACCTACCTCTATAGTGGTGGCTTCTAGATTTGCCCCTCATATGCTTGGACCTATATCAGTTGCAGCCTACTCATACATGGCTTTGGTTCCTATAATTCAACCTCCGGTAATTAGAATGTTAACTTCTAAAAAGGAGAGATTAATTAGAATGACTAGTGATTCTAATAAGAAAATATCTAAAAAAGCACTTATCGCTTTTCCTATAGTCGTTACTGTTGCAGCGGGGATAATTGCTCCTTCATCTCTTTCTTTAATAGGGTTCTTAATGTTTGGTAATCTAATTAGAGAATGTGGAGTATTAAATAAACTCTCTTTATCGGCACAAAATGAACTTTCTAGTTTGGTGACTATTTTACTTGGAATTACAATAGCTAGTACAATGACTGCTGAAAGGTTTATTAGACTTGATACACTTATAATTATTGGTCTGGGATTATTTGCTTTTGTTTTTGACACTTTTGGAGGTGTTATTTTTGCTAAGTTCCTTAACTTATTCCGAAAGGAAGGCAACAAGATAAATCCTATGATCGGTGCATGTGGTATTTCTGCATTCCCAATGTCTGCTCGTGTTATTCACCAAATGGGACAGAAAGAAGATCCTTATAACTATCTGCTAATGCCTGCAATTAGTGCAAATGTGGGAGGACAAATTGGCTCGGTGGTGGCTGGTGGTATTATTTTAACTTTGGTTCCGCTACTAGCTTAATGTTATATGAATATTTAAAGAGAATATTATGACTACAACAATACAAACATCACTTTTTATAGCATTAGTTGGATTAGTGGGTATATTTATCTTTATGCTTATTTTCTTCCTTCTGATTAAAGGACTAGATAAATGGTTTCCAAATGAGGAAGATAAACAAAAGGATAATTTGATTAATGATACTGGAAACTTTGACGGAGAGTAATTATTTATCTTGTTTCCTAACATCTGCTCCCCACATAAGCTTATCGCGAAGAGTCTCGTAAAATGTATGCCCTACCCTCTTTACTACGCGAAGTGTATAGTCGGCTTTTCTAATTTGTATGCTAACTGTCTCATCCAATACGCGAGACTGCCCATCTACTGAAACCAAAAACATGTGACTGCGACTCTCTACCTTTAAAGATATAATACTGCTGTCGTCTACTACTAATGAGCGCGATGTAAGATTATGGGGTGCAATTGCGGATAAAATTATACTTGGCGTTGTGGGTGAAAGAATAGATCCTCCAATACTTAAAGAATATGCTGTAGAACCTGTTGGAGTAGAGATAATAAGACCATCTGCCTGGTATGAAGTCAGATAATCGTTGTTTATATAAGCATGAATTGAAAGCATAGATGCTGTATCTTGCTTTAACAGTGCAATTTCATTTAATGCATTCGTATTAAAATGTTCAGGTGGAAAAGTTTCATCTGTTGACATCTTTAAGAGTGATCTCTCTTCTTCTCTATATTTTCTCTCCATCACCTCTTTTAATGTTTCATCAACATCAGAATAGTTTATTGCAGCCAAAAAACCTAATCTTCCGGTATTTATACCTAAAACAGGAATACCTGTGCTTCCAACTGTTGTTGCTGTACGTAAGAATGTACCATCACCTCCAACACTAACTGCCATGTCTACTAGAGGAAGTGTTTCAATTATCTCACATACTTTATCTAATTTCTGTTTTATATAAAGTGGCAATGTAAGAAAAAAGTTCTCGGTGAGACACAATTTACCCCCATGTCTTATTATTGATTCACACACACCTAGAATCTGTTCTTCCGCTTTAGCGGTTCTATCAGGAAACATACTACCAAAAAGTGCAAACTTCATATAATCAGAAATACTTTACTATTTAAATTTAAAATTCATTTATTTACCACCCTACATATCAAGGTAATACATTAGTTCATCCAATCTCTCTTTTTGTTGATCGGTAATCTCACCTTCTTTCATATAATAATATACAACATTGTAGTTAAATCTCTCGAAACTTCTCAATACTGATGTTAAATCAGAAATATCAAGTTTTAAAGAAACAAGAAGTTCCGAACCTCCTGATATTGGGAGTACAGATAAAGCAATAATATGAGCATTATTACTTTCCACAATTCTAGCAATCTCTGTTAATGTGTAATCCTTTAAAGGAATCTCTAGAATTATCAGAGAATTCTCCGTTTCAGAAAGCTCTGTAAACTGCTCAGGTGTAAAAGGTTTTATGAAATTTTCTACCTGATTTTTGATAAATTCTTTCGTCGACATTGAGAAAATGGTTATTTCGTATTACTTTTGTACCAGTTTTACAAAGATGGTAAAATTTTGTGTATTTAAAACTCCTTACTCAATATTATTTTTTTAATTAAATTTATAATGGGAGCCAACCACTTTGTAATAAAATGTTTGTAATTAAAAATATGACTAAACTTAGTGTAAATGTAAACAAGGTTGCTACTCTTAGAAATTCTAGGGGAGGAAACATTCCTGATGTTGTAAAAGTAGCCGTTGACTGTCAGAAATTTGGAGCTGAAGGCATAACTATTCACCCAAGGCCTGATCAAAGACATATAAAATACTCTGATGTATTTGACCTTCAATCGAAAGTTAATACAGAGTTTAATATTGAAGGAAATCCTACTCCAGAATTTGTTACTCTTATTAGTAAAATAAGACCTACACAGGTAACTCTTGTACCTGACGCTACAGATGCATTGACTTCTGATGCCGGATGGGATACTATAAAACATAAAGATTTTCTTACTGATATAGTTGGAAGATTTCAATCGATGGGTGTTAGAACTTCAATATTTGTAGATCCTGTACCGGAAATTATTAGAGTAGCATCACAAATTGGGACAGACAGAATTGAACTATATACAGGACCGTACGCTGAACAGTTTAACCAAAACAGGCAGAAAGCAGTAGAACCATACGTTGAAGCTGCAACTCTTGCCAAGAATCTAGGTTTGGGTATTAACGCAGGACACGACTTAAATCTGGATAATCTGAATTACTTATACATTAATATTCCATGGCTTAAGGAGGTTTCGATAGGGCACTCACTTATTGCAGATGCATTATATATGGGTTTAGAAAAAACGATAAAAGCGTATAAAGATTGTTTAAAAGCACCTACATCTGAGG
>CAYZHS010000178.1:0-4297 GCA_964478295.1 uncultured Proteiniphilum sp.
ATTGGCATAAGTGTTTTGTGCAATTGTATTTGATTTATCCCAATAAGGACCACCCATATCCCAATTAGCAAAAAACATCTCTTCGGTTTCCAGATATTGTGCCTCTGTATTAAAAATACCTGCATGCGAAAAGAATGCTTTGAAGCGGTTATTGTGGTTGCCTGCCAACCAATAGACAGAAAATCCTCCGTAGCTGGCACCAGTTGCTCCTAGACGACTTTCATCTACAAATGGTTCCAGTGCCAGAGCATCTATTGCAGAAAGATAGTCTTTCATATTCTGTCCACCATAATCACCGCTTATTTGTTCGAGCCATTCTGACCCGAATCCTGGCACACCACGACGGTTGGGTGCAACTACAATATATCCGTTTGCTGCCATCATCTGCGGATTCCATCTGTAAGACCAATACTGATCTAGAGTGCTCTGTGGACCTCCCTGACAATAAAGAAGTGCCGGATATTTTTTTTGAGGATCGAAATTTGGCGGGTATATCACCCATGTCAGCATCTGCTTTTTGTCGGTCGTTTCAATCCATCGCTCCTCAACCTCTCCCATTTGAATCTGGCTAAGAATGTGACTATTTTCAAAAGAGAGTTCTGTGGCTTCGCCAGATTTTATATTAACACTGTAAATCTCGCTTGGCTGCGACATTGATTGTCTGGTGGTAATCAACCCTTCTGCTCCTAAAGATAATGACACATAGTTATGTTTGCCTTCTGTAATCTTTTCAATCTCTTTTGTTGATATATCAATACTGTATATTTGAGTAGTACCTGATACAGAAGAAACCATATATATCGTATTGTCGTCTTCGCCCCAAATAAATCCATCGCAATTATTATCGAATTCTTCTGTTATATACGACTTCTCACCTGTTGTTAAATTCATTATAAATAATCGGTTCTTATCGGCTTCGTAACCATCTCGCTCCATACTTTGCCAAGCAATTAAGTTTCCGGTTGGAGAAAACTGAGGATTGATATCATAACCCATCATACCCTCTGTAATATTGTGAGTTTCGCCCGTTTCAATATAATAAAAATAGATATCTGAGTTGGTAGAAACTGCATAATCCTTACCTGTCTTCTTTTTTGATGTGTAAGCAACTATTTTGCTGTCGGGACTCCAGGCAAGTTGTTCAATACCTCCAAATGGGGCTAATGGCGCCTCAAATGGTTCGCCTTCCATTATATCTCTAACGTTTGTCAGACTGCTACCGTTTAAATCGGCAATGAAGGGATGTGGAACACTTTCTACCCAATGATCCCAATGTTTATACATAATATCATCAACAATGCGTCCCGATGCCTGAGGCAGATCGGTGTATTTGTCTGCTGCTGTTTTTACACTTTTCACATCCTTAATAAAAAGAACTTTTTTACCATCAGGAGAAAAGCTAAATCCATTTATACCTCCTTCAATATTAGAGATTTGAGTCATACCACCCCCATCAGGGTTCATACTCCATATTTGAGGAGAGCCAGTTTCATTACTAAGAAAGGCTATTTTATCTCCGTTTTTTATCCACTGAGGACTATTTTCGTTGTTATTAGTAACAGTAAGCTGTTTTTTTTCAGACCCATCACTATTCATTAAAAACAGCTCTGAATTAGTCTTATTTTGAGGTATGCTTACATAAGTAACCTGATATATAAAACGTGATTTGTCGGGCGACACCTCTATTGCACCTACTCTACCAAAGCTATAAAGCACTTCGGGTGTCATCACTCCATTTTCTACTACAGGATCTACTTTACTAATTATTTCGCCCATATCTTTATTAGATCTATCACTTGATGCTTCTGTAGCATTGTTGCATGACAACAAGCTTCCGCTTAAAATTATTGCCATAAATATTGATTTTCCTTTCATTTTCAGTTATCTGTTGGTAGGTTATTTGTTATCAGTTATTTTACCATCAATCATATGAATTGTTCTGTCTGTTATTGATGCTAAATGCTCGTCGTGTGTAACAATTACAAAAGTTTGGTTGAGCCTGTCACGTAATTCAAAAAAAAGACGATGAAGCTCTTCTTTATTATCACTATCGAGGCTACCCGAAGGTTCATCAGCAAATACAACCAAAGGGTCGTTTATAAGCGCCCTGGCAACTGCTACTCTCTGTTTCTCGCCTCCTGAAAGCTCTGCAGGTTTGTGTTCAATACGATCTGACAAACCCATCATACTAAGCAGTTCTAAGGCTTTCTTCTCTGCATCTGCATACTTAACTTTACCAATAAGTGCAGGAATGAGTACATTTTCAAGTGCCGTAAACTCTGGCAACAATTGATGAAACTGAAAAACAAACCCTATATTCTTATTGCGGAAGTCTGAAAGCTTTTTTTCTCCAAGCTTGCTTAGCTCATAGTTATCTATGTAGATATTACCTGTATTGGATTTTTCGAGAGTGCCCATAATCATTAGAAGAGTGGTCTTGCCAGCACCACTAGGACCAACTATAGAAACTATTTCTCCTTTCTTTACTTCTAGATCAATACCCTTGAGAACCTGAAGATCGCCATAGCTTTTAAATACATTCTCTACTTTTATCATTTATAAAGCTCAACATTAGTTTTTAAGTAATTACAGTACGAAGTTAATAAAAAATGCGTCTTTACGTATAATTAACCAGTTGAAATATCCGAAAATTGAGAAGCTCTATTATATTTGCGATATGGATAATTTATATCAAATGCGGCAAGAGTATGCTGCTGGAAGTCTTAATGAGGCTGAAATGCCTCAAAGCCCCTTGAAGGTATTTAAGGAATGGCTTAAATACGCAATAGAATCAGGCCTATCTGAACCAAATGCTATGACGGTTGCTACAGCTACTACAGATGGTAAACCTTCGGCTCGAGTTGTGCTGCTTAAAGAAGTAAATGATAATGGCTTTGTTTTTTTCACAAATTATTTGAGCAGAAAAGGGAGAGAATTAATTGTTAATCCTGAAACAGCTATTGTATTTGACTGGCATGACATTGAGCGTCAAGTGCGAGTGGAAGGAAGAGCAGAAAAGCTTTCTGCTGAAGAGTCGGAGGCCTATTTTAATGAACGCCCGGAAGATGCTAAGATTGGCGCATGGGCTTCACCTCAAAGTAAAATAGTTAAAGATAGAGAAGAACTCGAAAAGTTACAGGAGGAAATTGAAGAACAGTTTGATAATATACCAATTCACCGCCCCAGCCATTGGGGTGGATATCTAATAAGACCATCAGTTATAGAGTTTTGGCAAGGCAGACCAAGCAGAATGCATGACCGAATTGTTTATTATAAAACAGAAGATGGATGGACCAAGCATAGGCTTGCACCTTAGAATATTTTATTTTTGGGTTTGGTTGCAACAAACTCTTTAAGATAGAATGGTTCGAAATAAGCACTATCTACAAAAGCTTTTTCTTCGTAAGCTTTTTCTGAAAGATATCCCATTCCACTTGCAAGTGGATGTACATCATTTATAAAGAATGCATTATTGTGAGCAAGTATGTCTTTGCATTTTTCAGAACCATTACCAAAAAAGGCTACTTTACTGGAATCTAATAAATCCTTATAACTATTTGTCTCAACTATGTCGGCAGATGTTTTGCGAATTGTATTTAGAGAGTTATCGAAAATTGTTGCGTAGACCTCCATGCGTCTGGCGTCTATCATAGGACAAAGCAAGGTGTCTGCATCTACCTTATCTTTCATCATTGAAGCCATTATAAGTGATGTTGGTATTGCTATCATTGGAATACCCAATCCATAACTCAACCCCTTTGCTTCAGAAACACCAATTCGGAGACCAGTATAAGAACCGGGTCCGCTACTAATTGATACTGCATCTAACCTAAGGTTATGCTCTCTTACATATTCCATAACTTCATGTACATAAACTCCTAGTAGTGTTGCATGCGACTGACCTTCGTAGCTTTCTCTGTTCATTATTACATCTCCATCATGCAAAAGTGCACAGGAGCATACAGGAGTAGCTGTTTCTATTGAGAGTATTATTGCCATTTGATATCTTTAAAATGAGAAAGCAAAATTACTAAAATTGAAGAATAAAAAAAACTGCAACTCAAAGAGCTGCAGTTTAGTTTGATAAAACCTATAAAGATTAATATCTGTTTCTGTCACGATTGCCGTAACCACCACGGTTACCACCACCACCGCCACCAGTTCTTTCTGTGCGTGGGCGAGCAACAGATACAGATAATGTACGTCCGTCATATTCTGCATCATTCAGTTCTTCAATGGCACGTTGTCCATCTTCTTCAGTCGCCATTTCTACAAAGCCGTAACCTTTAGAACGACG
>CAYZHS010000179.1:0-4251 GCA_964478295.1 uncultured Proteiniphilum sp.
ATCTCGTTAAGATCTTCGGCGCTAATTTTTTGTTCTTTAGCAAAGAAAGAGACCAATTCTTTATACGAGTTATCAAAATAACTCTTTACTACATCGGACAAGAAATGTCTTTTATAGGCCGCTTCAGTAATCTTAGGCTTGTAAACTTTCACATTGCCAAATCTTCTCATAGATAAGTAACCCTTTTTCTCCAGATTATTAAAAATTGATGCAACAGTAGTATATGGCTGTTTTGGTTCCTCCATTCTATCAACTACATCTTTTATGGCACACTCATTCAATTGCCATATCTGCAACATTACATTCTCTTCTTGTGGTGTTAATCGCTCCATACTATGAAATATTTATTTTATCTCCATTATTACAACAACGCAAATATACGACACTTTCGTAACTATCAAATTAAATCGTACATTTATTATGGTTAAATAATCATAATACTAAATTATCTGTATCTTCATCAATTTAACCCACCTGCTACCCACCATCTCCGACATCTACTTAAGTTTCCCTTATGTTTTCCTTATGTTTTCCTTATATTCTCCTTATGTTTTAATAAGGAGAACCAGGAGTTGGTACGATCTTTATTAAGATTTACTATGTCCTTTCTTAAATATATATGTATTAGAAATAAAGACAGTAAGAACAAAAAAAGAGAGAATCACAAAAGTGAAACTCTCCTTTATCATATTTATTATTTCAAATTTAATTAATAGGATATACTATTTTATATCTGTTTTTCGAAATCCTGCATGCACTTAACCAGTGCTTCAACCGCCTCTTTGGGACAAGCATTATAGATTGATGCACGGAAACCGCCAACCGAACGGTGCCCTTTTATACCAACCATACCTCTTTCTGTTGCGAACTTAAGGAAATCGGCCTCTTTATCTTTGTAGTCTTCACTCATAACAAAGCATACGTTCATTATTGAGCGATCTTCTTTGGCAGCAGTACCAACAAAAAGCTTATTCCTGTCTATCTCATCATAAAGAATTGCAGCTTTCTCTTTGTTTAATTTGTACATAGCCTCTACTCCACCCTGCTCTTTAACCCATTTAAGCGTTTCGTGCATCACAAAGATTGAAAATACTGGAGGCGTGTTGAACATCGACTGATTCTTCTCCGAATCGCTAATATGAGTGCGGTAGTCTACCATTGTCTGAATAGGTCTGCCAGTTTGACCAAGCAGATCTTCACGAACAATAACAAATGCAACACCGGCAGGACCCACATTCTTTTGTGCTCCTCCGTAAATAACACCATATTTTGAAATATCAATTGGTCGGCTTAATATATCCGACGACATATCGGCAACTAATGGAACCGGGCTATCTATATCTTCGTGAAGTTCGGTGCCATAGATTGTATTATTGGTTGTAATATGAAAATAATCGGCATCGGCCGGAATTGTGTATCCTTTAGGTATATATGAATAATTTTTATCTTCCGACGAAGCTATAACATCAACCTCGCCATAGAATTTGGCCTCTTTAATAGCCTTTTTTGCCCATACACCTGTCTGCAGGTAGGCAGCCTTTTTCTTCATCAGGTTGGCAGGCAGTGTGAAGAACTGTGTACTTGCTCCACCTCCCAGAAAGAGTACGTGATAACCCTCTGGAATATTCAGAAGTTCTTTCCATAAATCACGGGTCTCTTGCATTATGCGCTCCCAGCCGGGAGTACGGTGCGATATCTCAAGAATACCTATACCTGTATTGTCAAAATTGCGTATTGCATCTATAGCAGATTCAACTGCCTGACGGGGAAGAACACATGGTCCGGCATTAAAATTGTACTTTTCCATTGATTTATAAGTTTAAAAATTTAGTTCTTAATTTAATGTGATGAGGACTCTTCTTTGTTTACACTGAAACGATCGTCGCCCTCTTTAAAAAAGGCTACTATCTGATGTGCTGCAGCGATACCAGCATTTCTGTTGGCCTCTTTTGTTTGTGCACCAATTTTTTTTGGTGTTGAAAAATAACGATTTGAGAATTTTGCTTTGAACTCTTCATGCCTGTCGGGCATAATATCTGTTGCGTACTGAAACAACGGACGCTCTTCCATAATCCTTATCAAATCTTCTTCCACCACAAGTTCTTTGCGTGCAGTGTTAACAAGCAGTCCATCTTCAGGCATATAAGCCAACAATTTATAATCAACTATTTTGCGTGTATCTTCAAGAAGAGGCATGTGAAGCGAAACAATATCGCTATTCTCAAACAACTCTCTATTGCTATATGCAGTAATTACACCATACTCACCCTCTTTTCGAAGATCATCATGAGTAAGCGTAGGAGAAAAAGCATATATAGCCATATTGAAGCCACGTGCAATTCTTGCTACCTTTTTAGCAACATTACCAAAAGCATATAGTCCTAAACGCCTGTTCTTCAGCTCGCGACCTACATTTCCATCAAACTGGTTTCTCTGTATATATATCATCATACCTAAAACAAGTTCTGCAACTGCATTGGCATTCTGACCGGGTGTATTCATCACGCAAATACCTTTCTGTGTAGCTGCCTCAACATCTACATTATCGTAACCAGCACCTGCTCTAACAATTATTTTAAGATTTGGAGCACTGTTTATCACCTCAGAATCAACAATATCGCTCCTAACAATTAATGCATCTACATCAGATAGGGCATCAAGCAATTCCGATTTTTGGCTGTAGTTTTCTAGTTTCACAAATGTATATCCTGCAGTCTCTATGACATTTTGGATACCATTTACAGCTTGTGATGCAAAAGGTTTACTTGTTGCCAAAAGTACTTTCATATTGTATCTTTTTTAAATAAAATTAGTTGGAATAATGGTTTTACATTTTTAATATAAAGGTTACAAATTTACTAACTTATACTTAACAAAAAACGAAATCGGTAGAAATTAACAGACTAAGTTTAGAATTTATTCAATCTGAAAAGATATTTGTTCAGAAAATCGATTCGTATTATCTTTGTATATACACACGAATGCTGTCACTCTATATGAATAGTCACTACCCTTCAACATTGCTGGAAAATGCGGTTAATGAATTTGCAAAACTCCCCGGAATTGGAAAAAAATCGGCCCTCAGACTTGTACTTCACCTACTGAGGCAAGATGAGACAAAGGTTGAGAATTTTGCAGAAGCAATTGTAAAACTCAAACAAGAGGTTAAGTATTGTAAGAAATGCCATAATATATCAGATACAGATATTTGCGAATTATGTTCTGATGAGAGCAGAAACAAATCGTTGATATGTGTTGTAGAGAACATAAAAGAGGTTATGGCAATTGAGAAAACCGGTCAGTTTAACGGACTATATCACGTTTTGGGTGGAATCATTTCACCTATTGATGGCGTTGGACCGTCGGATCTTGAGATAGCCAGTCTGGAAGAGAGAGTAAAACAGGGAGAGGCAGTTGAACTTATACTTGCTTTGAGTGCTACTATGGAAGGCGACACAACAAATTTTTATATTTTCCGTAAACTGCAACCATATAATATTAAAGTTAGTATTATTGCAAGAGGTGTTTCTATTGGCGATGAAATTGAGTATGCAGATGAAATTACTCTTGGTCGCTCAATCTTAAACAGAACTCCTTTTGATGAATCTTATAAACTTGCTTCGAAATGATAGAGGAAGATAAAAAAATTGACACAATAATTGGACTATTAAAGAGACAGTACCTTACAATTATTATTTTACTGGCTATACTACTTGTAATGGCATTATTTAAAATCACCCCCTTTTTTCCCGAAAAAGAGTCGGTTAGTGTAGTTCTCGAAAGATACATAATTGTATTATCAATTATAGCCATACCAGGAAGCTTAAAGCTATTTGCAAATCTCCTGAAAAAGGTGCCTCGTGGCATAGATATAGAATTGGCAATCAGAAAATATAGAAGTGCCTACAATATTCGTCTTTACACTTTGAGTGCACTGGCACTATTAAATATTATTCTTTTTGACTACTCGGCCAATTTAAATTTTTTCTGGATTACAATTGTAATCTTCATTCTGTTTTTTTACTGCAAACCATCCTTTCCCGAATTAGAGAGACTAATTGATTCTGAAAAATCTGACGACAATAGCAAAAATGGAGTTATTACCGTAGATGATCAAAATGAGGTATTTGAACAAGAGACTATAGAAACAGATCAGGTTTCAAATAAAACATTACAGTAATAATAAGTAAACAGCAATGAGTAAACTACTTGAGAATAGCCACATTAGACTGAGAGCACCGGAGCCTTAGG
>CAYZHS010000180.1:0-4241 GCA_964478295.1 uncultured Proteiniphilum sp.
TGCCGCAACAACCCATATAGTACCAGTTTGTTTATCTACTAAAATTGCTGGGTCGCCTACTCCATTCTGTGCTTTTGGCATCCCCTCATACTCCCCAAAGCTTAAAGGTAGTCGCATCTTTTCCCAAGTCTGCCCTTTATCAGTACTTCTGCTTAAGCCCACATCTACATATTCCTGCAGGTCGGCACTGTTATTATAACGAACATCATAAACTCCTAATAAAGTACCTTTGTTTGAAGTTACTAATCCGGGAATTCTGAAAGAAGAAGAACCATCGTCTCCTGCATGTCTCACTCCAATACCCATTCTGTGAGCATCTTTCTCTGTCGCGAACGATAGAGGAGCTTCATTGCCATCTAATTTCGCACTAGTCATATCTACATCAATCTTAGACAGTAGTGAAGTATTAGGCTTCATCTGAAGGCTCACCCAGAAATAGTTTATTCCAGGAAACAACTTGTAATCAGGAGATAAAACAACTTCTTTCTTTGGTGAACTCACTTCAACAACTTTTATTGAGTAAGAAGGATTTGCCTCTAAGGTTTTACCTGGTGAGTGGCTAGACACATATTGTCCTATTGGAGCATAATGTGTTTGCCCTTTTCTTTGTGGTGCTTCGGTACCACTATAAAAAAGTTTTACAGAAGCCACTTCACTTAAATTTACCTCATCTGCAAAACGCAGAGTTATCTGATTCAACTTTTTTGATTCTTGAGCATCAATACGTACATAGAAGAGTACATTGTCTGTTCTGTCTATCAGAATAGGAACTTTTGTCTGCTTCACCTGTACAACATCGGCTGCTTGAACTAATAATGTTACTGCTATTAAATGCAGAAACAGTAGTAATGAAATTCTTTTTTTCATATCAACTGGTCTATTTGTTTAAATATTTAATAATGTAGACTATATTAATCAGTAAATATAGTAAAACAAAATAAAACTTCGGTATCCAGTGAAATAATACAACATTTTTTTTGCAAAAATCGCAAATTATAACGCCTCTTTACTAATCTCTTCCACTATTTCGGGATTCACCAAAGTTGTAATGTCGCCAAAATCAGACTTCTCACCTTCGGCTATATTTCGCAAAATACGACGCATAATTTTTCCTGAACGTGTTTTGGGTAATCCTGTTACAAATTGAATCTTATCAAGTTTAGCGATAGCCCCTATCTGATCAGATATGAGTTGATTAATCTCCTTAACAAGATTATTCCTATCGCGCCATAAACCCACCTCCTTTAATACAACAAACCCATATAAAGCATTGCCCTTAATATCATGTGGAAAACCTACAACAGCACTCTCAGCTACAGTCTGGTGCTCATTTATTGCATCTTCAATTGGCGCAGTTCCTAAATTGTGTCCTGATACTATTATAACATCATCTACCCTTCCGGTGATACGATAATAACCTACCTCATCTCTAAGTGCCCCATCACCAGAAAAGTATTTACCCGGAAACTTCGTAAAATATGTATCAACATAACGTTGATGATCGCCCCATATTGTTCTGGCAATTCCTGGCCATGGATATTCAATGCATAAACTACCTGTTTTTTGATTTACCTCAATCTCATTTCTAAGCTCATCCATTAAAACAGGTTTAATGCCTGGTAATGGCAGAGAAGCATATGTAGGTTTTGTGGGAGTTACAAATGGAATAGCAGAAATCACAATTCCTCCTGTCTCTGTTTGCCACCATGTATCAACTAGAGGACAACGTTTATTTCCAACATGATCGTTATACCAATGCCAAGCCTCTTCATTAATAGGTTCACCAACAGAGCCAATAACTTTCAATGATTCAAGCCTGAAATCTTGTACAAACTCAATTCTTTCTTTTGCCAACGAGCGAATTGCCGTGGGAGCCGTATAAAATTGATTTACCTTATGCTTTTGAATTACTTCCCAAAATCTGCTATATGTTGGATATGATGGAGTGCCTTCAAATATAACAGTAGTAGCCCCGTTCAACAGCGGTCCGTAAACTATATATGAATGACCAGTAACCCAACCTATATCTGCAGTACACCAAAAAACATCATCTGAATTGTAATTAAATACATTTTTAAATGTGTAGGCTGTATATACCATATAACCGGCATTTGTATGCACCATACCTTTTGGCTTTCCAGTGGACCCCGAAGTGTACAAAATAAAGAGAGGATCTTCTGCATCCATAATCTCTGCCTTACTGGTAGTTTGAGCCTCATCAATAAGAGGTTGAAGCCACATATCGCGCCCCTCTTTCATATCAATTTCTTCATTTGTTCTTTTTACCACTAAAACTCTCTCTACACTGGGTGTATTAGTTAGTGCCTCATCAACAATTCCTTTCAGGTCTATTGTTTTTGCTCCTCTATATCCGCCATCTGCAGTTATAACCAACTTACATTCACAATCATTGATGCGAGTTGAAAGAGCATTAGACGAAAAGCCTGCAAACACAACACTATGAATAGCTCCTATACGCGCACAGGCAAGCATGCTATAGGCAAGTTCAGGAATCATTGGCAGGTAAATACAAACTCTATCTCCCTTTTTTACACCCAAACCTCGAAGCACGTTAGCCATAGCTGACACCTCTTTATAAAGCTCTTTGTAGGTTATATGTTTTGATGGTTCTTCAGGTTTGTTTGGTTCAAAAATTATTGCGGTCTTATCACCTTTGTTTGCCAGATGCCTATCTATGCAATTTTTGGTAATATTGAGTTTAGCATTCTTAAACCATGTAAACTCAGCTTTTTGCATATCAAACTCAACAACTTTATCCCACTTCTGATACCAAGTGAAATTATCTTCAGCTATCTCACCCCAAAATCTTTTAGGTTTCCTAATTGATTTGCGATAAATTTTAAAGTACTGTTCTAAGGAATCAATCGAATATTTACTCATTGCCAACTGGATTTATCTGTTATTTGCATTAATGCTGTAATATTTAACATAGGTTTACTTTGAACAGACATAAGAGATAAAATGTTTGATTTGAGCAAATAAAAAATAGCGGTCGGATATTACTATCCGCCGCTATTCCAGAATGTTCTATAAAGATTGTGTTTTAATCGAACATCTTTTTAAATTTATTAAAGACCTTCTTACGGGCTGTAGTTGAAGGAGCAAAGTTTTCGGATTTGCCCATCTCCTCAACAACCTTACGTTCCTTAGCCGAAAGATTCTCGGGCACATAAACGTTTACATTAATCAACTGGTCTCCTTTCCCATAGCCATTTACCGACGGTAAACCTTTATTTCTTAACCTTAATACCTTTCCAGGTTGTGTGCCTGGTTCAATCTTCACTTTAGCCATACCATCAATAGTTGGTACCTCTACAGACCCTCCCAGAACTGCGGTAGGAAAACTCAGGAAAAGGTTGTAAATAACATCATTCTCGTCACGAATTAAATTTGGATCCTCCTCCTCTTCAATAACTATAAGCAAATCGCCATTTATACCACCTCTGCGGGCAGCATTTCCTTTGCCTGACATCGACAGCTGCATACCTTCTGCTACCCCGGCAGGAATTCTTATGGAGATTACTTCATCTTCACGCATTATACCTTCACCATTACAGTGTGTACATTTCTTTGTGATCGATTTACCATCGCCATTACAGGTTGGACAGGTTGAAGATGTTTGCATCTGTCCAAGTATTGTGTTTGCAACACGGGTCACCATACCCGATCCGTTACAGGTTGAACAGGTTGAAACAGATGTACCATTTTCAGAACCATTCCCATCACAATGTGTGCAACTTACATATTTCTTAACTTTTATCTTTTTCTCTACCCCGTTGAGAATTTCTTTCAGACTCAACTTCACTTTCACCCGAAGATCAGATCCGCGGTTTACTCTTCTGCCACGCTGTGAACCTCCAAAACCTCCAAAGCCTCCGAAGCCACCAAAATGTCCTCCAAAAATATCTCCAAACTGAGAGAAGATGTCATCCATAGACATACCGCCACCATAACCACCACCGGCAGCCGAGCTACCTACGCCTGCATGTCCAAACTGATCATATCTGGCACGTTTGTTCTCATCGCTGAGCACTTCATATGCCTCGGCAGCTTCTTTAAACTTCTCTTCAGCTGCCTTATCACCCTTATTTTTGTCTGGATGATATTGGATTGCCTTTTTCCTGTACGCCTTTTTTATCTCTTCGGCTGTAGCAGACTTAGGTATATCCAATATTTCGTAAAAATCTCTTTTTTCTGCCATATTATTCTCCTACAACAAC
>CAYZHS010000181.1:0-4240 GCA_964478295.1 uncultured Proteiniphilum sp.
TTCTATTTCTCTAACAGAAATACCTCCGTAAGTTAAGTATCCTTCAAATAAAGGCACTAGTGCTTCCATCTCACGATATATATCTAAATCGTTTGTGCAAATTCCGCCTCCACGTGATGAACTTAATTTACGTGCAGAAAAATAGACTATGTCTGATAAGTCAGTCATTATCTTTATGATATCGCCCAAGCTGCTATTTTTGAACTCTTCTTCACGAAGATGTACCAGATATGCATTTTCCCCAAGTAGACTTGCGTCAAGAACTAGTCGAATGTTATATTTATCGGCAACAGCTCTAACATCTCTAAGGTTTTGAATTGAAAATGGTTGTCCTCCAATTAAATTGGTAGATGCTTCCATTCTTATAAAGGGTATGTTTTTTGCACCATGAATCTTGATTATTTCTTCAAGTTTCTCGATATTCATATTGCCCTTAAATGGGTGATCTGATTCGATAACATATCCTTCATCATAAAGCAACTCTGCAATTTTTCCACCGTATTGTGTAATATGAGCCATTGTGGTGGTAAAGTGGTAGTTCATAGGAATTAAGCTTCCTTTTTTGATGTAGGCATTTGCTAGAATGTTTTCAGCTGCCCTACCTTGATGTACTGGTAAGTAATATTTTTTTCCCAATACATCCTCAACGGCTTTCTGTAAACGAGCAAAACTTTGTGATCCTGCATAAGCATCATCTGCCTGCATCATAGCAGCCAATTGGTTGTCGCTCATGGCATTTGTGCCACTGTCGGTAAGCATGTCAAGAAACACATCGTTTGTAGATAGTCTAAATGTATTGTATCCTCCTTCTTCCAGTGCTGCAAGTCTTCTTTCTATAGGTACCAGATGAAGCTTTTGTACAACTCTTACTTTGTGTAGTTCAAGAGGAATGTTTTCCCCGTAAAAAAATTTAATCTCATTCATGTCTATAATCTTAGTTTCTATTAATTGTGTTATTAAATTATTCTCCATTTCTCTTGGTAAAAGAAAAAGATAATTTGATTGTAGTTTACTTTAAATTGTTGAAAAATGTTATTGTTTTTTAATTATAATTCTACAATTGTAAAAAATATAGTGCAAATATAAAACAAATATTCTTTAAAGGAATAATAATAATAATCTGAATCATGTTGTTCTTATTGCAGAAATAAATAAAGTACAACTTGGGGTTTAAATTAAGACAAATTAAAAATAAATGTAACAGGGTGGGTGTAACATAATATAAAATTCATATATTTGCGGACATAAAACTTAAATAATCATCATTGACAAATATTTATTAAAAACCAGATCATGGATAAACCTTATGCAATAGGAGTAGATGTTGGCGGTACAAATACTGTAGTCGGTATTGTTGACAAAAGAGGGCAGATTTTAGTAAACGGAAGCATTAAAACAGCTAAACACACTGAAGTTGAGAATTATCTTGATGAACTTACAGCGCTAATTGATGGACTTATAGATCAGATTACAACAAAAGATCAGATTAAAGGGATAGGAGCTGGAACACCAAACGGCAACTATTTCACTGGAAGTATAGAATTTGCACCTAACTTGCCATGGAAAGGAATAATCCCATTTGCACAATTACTTGAAGACAGGACAGGTATTCCTGTAGCTCTTACAAATGACGCAAATGCTGCTGCAATTGGAGAGATGACCTATGGTGCTGCTCGTGGCATGAAAGATTTTATTGTTATTACACTAGGTACTGGAGTAGGTAGTGGAATAGTAGTAAATGGTCAGTTGGTTTACGGACACGACGGATTTGCAGGTGAGTTGGGTCACACAATTGCCAGACGTGAGAACGGGCGTAAGTGCGGATGTGGTAGAAGTGGTTGTCTAGAGGCATATGCTTCTGCAACTGGCATGGCTCGTACTGCAAGGGAGATTCTTGAGAAAAGACCTGATGCAAAATCATTGCTGAGAAATACACCTGCTGAGGAGTTGACCTCTAAAGATGTTTTTGATGCAGCTATGGAAGGTGATGAGATAGCAAAAGAAATCTTTGCCTTTACCGGAAAAATATTGGGTGAGTCGTTTGCAGATTTCGTATCATTCTCTAGTCCCGAAGCTATTATACTTTTTGGGGGACTTTCTAAAGCTGGCGATTTAATTATGGATCCTATTCGTGAAAGTATGGAGAAAAGCTTACTGCCTATTTATCAAAATAAAGTAAAACTAATGTTCTCGGAACTTAAAGAAAGTGATGCTGCCGTATTAGGTGCAAGTGCTTTAGGATGGGAAGTTAGATAATATATAGTATTTTACTTCTTAAATACTAAGAGACGAGGATGTTGCAGATTAAACATCCTCGTTTTTATATCCATATATCTTAAGATTATCTATCGTAACATTTTGGCAACATAAACTTCATATAAACTTAACTCTGAAAATCTGCACAGGCATATTATATCCCATATATTTGCAAAAGTATTTTTCATTCTCTCAATAATTAGTTGGCCAAGTTGATTAAGTGCTTGGCCGAAGGTTCAGCCCGCAAGTGATTGTCGGCTGTTTTTTTATTTTCGTAAAACTAATGATTTTTTTACCCTTAAATAATCGATAGATTTTATACCTTTGTAAACTTCAAAAAATAACAGGATTAAAAAAAGTTGTATAATGTCACGAAAGATTCAAACAGCACTCATTTCTGTTTATCATAAAGATGGATTGGAAGAAATTCTCAATGAACTAAATCATCTGCAGGTAAAGTTTATATCTACAGGTGGTACAAGAGACTTTATTCACTCATTAGGATATGAATGCGAAACTGTGGAGGATGTAAGTGGATATCCTTCAATATTAGGAGGTAGAGTTAAGACTCTGCATCCAAAAATTTTTGGGGGAATACTATATAGAAGAGAAAATGAGTCTGATAAAAAACAGGTTAAGTCGTATGATATACCATCAATAGATTTGGTGATTGTTGATCTTTACCCGTTTGAGGAAACAGTTGCAGAAGGAGGCTCTGAACAAGAAATAATTGAAAAGATAGATATAGGCGGAATATCACTTATAAGAGGAGCCGCTAAAAACTACAAGGATGTACTTGTAGTTGCTTCAAAAGAACAATATCCTCAACTATTAAACTTATTGCAAGAGAAAAAAGGCAGTTCTTCTATTGAAGAGAGAAGATATTTTGCATCTGAGGCTTTTAAAGTGTCTTCAGGTTACGACTCTGCAATATTTAATTATTTTGATGATGACAAGGTTTCGGCACTTCGATTAGCATCAAATAATTCTAAACAACTCAGATATGGTGAGAACCCACATCAAAAAGGATCTTTTTATGGCAATTTTGATGAAGTGTTTGAGCAAATACACGGCAAGGAGATATCGTATAATAATTTGCTGGATATTGATGCAGCAGTTTCACTGATATCTGACTTTGACGAAACAGCGTTAGCGATTTTAAAACATAACAATGCGTGTGGTATGGCTTGCCGTTCAACAGTTAAAGAGGCATGGGAGGCTGCACTTTCAGCCGACCCGGTTTCTGCTTTTGGAGGTGTAGTTGTAACAAACAGAAATATCGATAAAGAGGCAGCTCTAGCTATTAACGAGATATTCTTTGAGGTTATTATTGCCCCAAGTTATGACAAAGATGCATTGGATGTTTTGTTTCAAAAGAAAAATCGAGTAATTTTGATACTCAAATCGGTAGAAAAAGCGACACAAAAGCTGCAATATCGTTCTGTATTAAATGGCACTCTTGTACAGGATGTTAATGATAGCATTCAATACAGAAAGGATCTTAAAGTTGTAACAGAATCTGCTCCTACAGAAGAGGAGATTGAAGACCTGCTATTTGCAAATAAATTGGTGAAACATACTAAATCAAATGCAATTGTTCTGGCTAAAAATAAGCAACTTATTGCTAGTGGAACAGGACAAACTTCAAGAGTAGATGCACTAAAACAGGCTATAGAGAAAGCAGGTGCATTTAATTTTGACCTCAAGGGGGCAGTTATGGCAAGTGATGCGTTTTTTCCTTTTCCTGACTGTGTAGAGATTGCACATGAAGCAGGCATAACTTCTGTTATACAACCAGGCGGATCAATAAGAGATGCCGAATCGATAGATTATTGTAATAAAAACAAGATGTCAATGGTTACAACAGGTACAAGACATTTTAAACACTGAAAACAGATAACTTAACTATGGGCTTATTCTCATTTACACAGGAGTTGGCAATGGACCTTGGTACAGCCAATTCTATAATAGTGAACAGCGCGGG
>CAYZHS010000182.1:0-4240 GCA_964478295.1 uncultured Proteiniphilum sp.
GGATCAATATTAATTACGCTGGCAATTATATTTGCTGCCTGTGGGGGAAATGATACACCTCCTATTCCTCCAAATCCTGATGTGGAGGTAAAATGGGAAATTTCTCCAGCATCAACAAGATTTAACTCAGAAGGTGAAACGAAAAATATTATTGTTGAGGCAAATGGTAATTGGACTGTTTCATCTGATCAGCAATGGTGTATTATTGCTCCTACTAGTGGAGGAAACGGACAGACAGTAGTAAAAATTACAGCTTCAAAAAATTCTACTGAAGAGGCAAGAACTGCAGTGTTGACTTTTGTATCGGGTAAATACAATAAAAAGTACAATGTAACACAAGATGCAGGTGAACTGGTTGTTGAAATGGCTGTAGAGCCTTATATTTCTGATATTCCTTTTCAGGGGGGAACAAAAAGTATTAGAGTTAAGTCTAATTCAAATTGGCAACTGAGTACTAATAAGTCTTGGATTACTTTGAGTAGAAATAGTGGAAATAAAGGCGAAACTATTTTACAAATAACAGCAACTGCTAATAGTGAAGAAAAAAACAGGATAGCTGAGTTGAAATTTGTTTCTGGTAATTTTTCAAAAACACATTATGTCAATCAGGAGGCTGATAAGAATGAGGATTATGTTCCTTCAGGATATAGTATGGTTTGGAATGATGAGTTTAATTTGGAAAGAACTAGTGGTGGAAAACCCGCACTTCCCGATACTAAGAAATGGTTTTATGAAACAGCTGAGCCTGGATGGGTTAATAATGAATTACAGACTTATGTTGAAGCCTTTTTTGGAAATGATACAGTTGCGGCTATTTATGACGGGACTTTAAAAATTAAAGCTATACCTCGAGATAACAGAATATATTCAGCAAGAATTAATACAAATGAAGCATGGACATATGGATATTTTGAGGCAAGATTGAGAGTCCCGGGTGGTAAAGGTACTTGGCCGGCTTTTTGGATGATGCCAAAAAATTTTACTGCCTGGCCTTTAGATGGCGAAATTGATATTATGGAGTATGTTGGTTATGATCCTAATGTTGTGCACTCTTCAATTCATACACAGTCTTACTATCATTCAATTGGCACTCAGAAGACAGCAAGTAAGCAAATTGAGAATGCTGAGATTGAGTTTCATGTATATGCTGTTGAATGGACTGCAGAATATATAAAAGGTTTTGTAGACGGTGTGGAGTATTTTAGGTTTGATAACGATGGGACAGGAAATAAGCATACATGGCCATTTAATGCTCCTTTTTACCTGAAACTAAATCTTGCTTGGGGAGGAGATTGGGGTGCAGCTCAGGGAATTGATGAATCAGCATTACCTGCAACTTATGAAATTGATTATGTAAGAGTGTATAAAAAGTAGATATATAATTATGAAAAAATATAGTATTTTAATCTTATTAATTCCTTTTCTTTTCTCCTGTAATTTAGGGAAAGGAAAAGTGGGGAAGAGTTTAGATGCAGGAATAGAAAAAAAGATAGACAGCATTATTGCACAGATGACCCTTGAAGAAAAAGTGGGTCAGATGTCACAGTTTACCATAGATATGATAGGTAAAGGTGGAAATGCTTATTTTAGCCAGGAGCCTTTTGAAATTGATGAGGCTATGCTTGATACTGTTATTGGAAAGTATAAGGTGGGCTCAATATTGAATACAAGTAATAATCGTGCTCGTACAACTGAAGTTTGGGAGAAAAGCATAAGGACAATACAAGAAAGGGCTATAAAGGAGACTGGTATTCCTATTATTTATGGGATAGACGCCATTCATGGTGCAACCTATACTGCTGGTGCAACATTTTTTCCTCAAGAAATTGGAATGGCTGCAACTTTTAATAGAGAACTGGTGAAGCGTGGTGCACAAATAACAGCCTATGAAGTACGTGCAAGTAATATTCCATGGAATTTTTCACCTACAATGGACATCGGTCGCGATGCTCGCTGGTCGAGGCAATGGGAGAGCTACGGTGAAGATGTTTACCTGAATGCAGAAATGGGAACTATTGTTGTTGACGGTTATCAAGGAGATGATAGGAATAGTGTGGAAAACAGTAATATTGCAGCTTGTATTAAGCATTATATGGGTTACGGAGTACCTGTTTCAGGTAAAGATCGTACACCAGCAGTAATCAGCGAGTCAGAATTACGTGAGAAATATTTTGAACCATTTCGAAATGCAATAGTTGAAGGCGGTGCATTGTCGATTATGGTTAATTCTGGTATTATTAATGGTGTATCAACTCATGCTGATTACAGATTAATTACAGAGTGGGTAAAAGAAGACCTGGAATTTGATGGTGTAGTTGTAACAGACTGGGCTGATGTGCAAAACCTGTATACTAGAGATCGTATTTCTGAGGACTATAAAGGTGCAGTTAAGGCTGCAATTAACGCAGGTATAGATATGGTAATGGAACCATATAATCTAGCTTTTTGTCCAACGTTAATAGAACTTGTTGAGGAAGGTGAAGTATCACAAGCACGAATTGATGATGCTGTGCGCAGAGTTTTACGATTGAAGTATAGATTAGGACTTTTCGATAAACCATACTGGTCTAGAAGTGAGTTTCCTGACTTTGGAAGTAAAGAGCATGAAGCAGCTGCAAAATCATCGGCTGATGAATCTATTACTCTGTTGAAGAATGTTGATAATCTACTGCCACTTAAAGTAGGTGCCAGAATACTTGTTGCCGGTCCTAATGCGAATTCAATGAGAACACTTAACGGAGGGTGGAGTTATTCTTGGCAGGGAGAAAAAACTGAAGAGTTTGCGGAAAAATACAACACAATATTTGAGGCTATGCAAAACAAGTTTGGTGTAGCAAACGTAATCTATGAGCCAGGTGTTACTTACAAAATGGATGGTCAATATTTTGAAGAGAATACGCCTGAGATAGAGAAAGCTGTTAGGGCTGCTTCGGGTGTAGACTACATCGTGTTGTGTATTGGGGAAAACTCCTATTGCGAAACTCCGGGTAATCTCGATGAATTGACTTTATCTGAAAATCAAATAAACCTGGCTTTGGCACTACAGAAAACTGGAAAGCCTGTGATTTTAGTATTAAACGAAGGTCGCCCTCGATTGATTAGAACTATCGAGCCTGGTGCCTCAGCAATAATTCAAACTTACTTGCCTGGCAATTTTGGAGGTGATGCATTAGCAGATATTTTGAGTGGCGATGTTAATCCTAGTGGTAAACTACCTTATACTTACCCAAAATATGAACAGGGATTAATAACCTACGACCATAAGCCAAGTGAGAATATTGAAGGTAAAATGGAGGGTGCTTACGATTACGGAGCTCAAACTTCGGTTCAATTTCCATTTGGATATGGGTTGAGTTACACTACTTTCAATTACTCTAATATCAACGTTGATAAAAGCAGTTTTACATCTGATGATTTAATTAGAGTATCTGTAGATGTTACTAACAGTGGCGAGGTTGAGGGTAAAGAGTCTGTTCTGTTGTTTAGCAGTGATCTTGTAGCTTCTTTATCTCCCGATGTACGTCGTTTAAGAGCATTTGAAAAGATATCGCTTAAGCCTGGCCAAACGCAAACTGTAACTTTCGATATTAAAGGTGGTGATTTAGCTTTTGTAAATGAGAAAGGTAAATGGACAATAGAGGAGGGTGAGTTTATGCTGCAATTAGGCGACCAGACTGTTAATATCGTTTGCACCCAATCGAAGGTTTGGGAAACTCCAAATAAATAGAATAAAATAATTAACGACAGGATTTAGTATTTGTGGGAGCACTTCAATTGAGGTGCTCCTGTTTTTACCTCATAGCTACAAGATTGACTGATTTGTAGGGTGTTGTTGTCTGATTAGTAGTTGATAATCATATTCGGCAGGGAAATGTTTGCTGAGCCTCTTTCATGAATATCTCGAAAAGGCTTCTTAATTGTACTTCGTTTGCAGCTAGCACCTCAATTCCAAGGGTAGGATTAATTGCCGTACTATTGTAAATAGACATAATTTTGAGCGAATGTTGCAGTCCATCATAGTTGGCATATTCCTTGAGACGATTAGTTCTTATGAAGTGAAAAATAAACCCTTTTACCTTTTTAGGCAACCACCTGTAGTATAACAAAGCCGAAATATAAAAATTACTGGCGAATTTGCCGAGGCTCTGCCCGTTGCTGTATCGTTCAAAATCAGATGCAAGCAGATAGTCGTAATACATATCTGCCATTATTCCGGAATAGCGACCAAAAGAGGGGCGAA
>CAYZHS010000183.1:0-4233 GCA_964478295.1 uncultured Proteiniphilum sp.
CGTTTTCAGGCCTATAATACTTTTTAGGAACCCTTTCAAGTGTAATTTGTGAACTCAGATCTAATCTCATATTTCTAATTTATTTAAAAAGATAACATATGAACATATAACATTTTGCGAAGAATCATGTTTACACAGATTTCTTCTTATCTATATTTTTTGTAACTCTACCATAAATATATAGTGCAATTGCAGAAATAAGACCAATTCCCACAAATACGTACCATATATAGTGAGCATTTTGCGTTGCGGCTGCGTAACTCAATGTATCAAGCACTCCCGATTCGTTTGTGAACAATCGTGGATCGGGACAATATTTATCGAGCAGAAAACCTGATAAACCGAATGCAAACAAGAATGAAAAAAACGAGTGAAGATGGCTAAACCCTAAATATAGTCCCTCTTCTCCCTCAGGTGCCTGTAACGAAAAATACTCCAGATAACGAGGTGATATAAAGCACTCGGCTATAGCCTGAAATGCAATACCTATAATCATCATAAATGCCACAGGATGTAATCCAAGTATATAACCCTCGCCAACCTGTGTGCCAAATGACATGACTAATGCAGAAAACGGAATAATGAGCATACCAACCATCATAGATTTAATAGCACTATGCTTCTTCATTAATGAAGTTACAAAGTTAACCGATATAAACACAACCAATGGGTTTACGTTTGCATACCATCCGGGTGAAGCCTCTTCACCAATCATCCTGATTACATACTTAGGCATAGTTGCATACATCTGGCTCTGAATCATCCAGAAGCCGCTCACAATAATAATCAATAAAAGCAGACGTCCGTTTAACATCACTTTCAAAAATGATTTTCCAATATCAGAAAAACTCTTTCCGCTATTCTCTGTTTTGGCAGATTTATAGAAAAAGTAAACCGCAATAAGAGCAATCAACGTCATTACAGCAGAAAAATAGTTAAGGTAAACCAGTCCCTGATCACCCATACTTCTTCTTAACGGATCAACTACAGTTTTTCCTGTGAATGCTCCAATATTAACCATCATGTAGAATATTGAATACCCACGCGCTCTGTTTTCAGTTGTGGTTTCACGTGCAACAGTGCCCGATATAACCGATTTTATGAATGCACCACCAATTACCAGTAATACCAATGGAGCAATTATCGACCACCTGAGGTTACTCTCTCTTAGTCCAGTATATGTTGTGGTCATATCGTAATTAACCAAACCGGCACTCTCTAACATAGTTGGCAATATACCCAATCCGGCATAACCAATAGTAAGAAGAGCAAAAGCCATTATAATAGCTTTTCTAAAGCCTATTTTGTCTGAATATGCACCTGCAAAAACCGGAAGTAAATAGAGCGAAGCCGAAAATAGTCCGGCTATTACACCAGCTTCAATATCTGAGAAACCCCAAACATTTGATAAATACAGAGTTATAACTATAAAAACAGCATAATATGCCAGTCGCTCAAGCAGTTCAACAAAGTTGGCCACCCAGAAAGGCTTAGAAAATCTTGCCATCAGTAAATGTTTTTAAAATATACTATTATCAGAAAATTTAATATTGAATACAAAGTTAAAAAAAATAGTCATAAACAGTCGTTGAATGCAAATCGTTTTTAAAAATATTAAATTTAATCAATATCAACAACTGTTATTCCTGCCCCACCAAACTGAACATGCTCATCATGAAAATGTGCCACACCGTTAACAGTTGCAAGATACTCCCTAATAATCTGTCGTAAAGTTCCGGTTCCGGTTCCGTGTAATATTCTAACTCTCATCATACCTAGTTGAATTGCATCATCAATAAAATACATTACAGCCTGAAGTGCTTCATCGCCTCTCATACCTCTAACGTCTATATCCTGTTTGAAATTTAACTTCCTCTCATGCAAAAGATCACGAGTATTTGATGCTTTTTGCTCTTTTTTTATCTGGTTACTGCTAACCCTTTCGAGCTTACTTATTTCAACAGTCGATTTTATCATTCCAAAAGCAACAGTAGCTTTCTTGCCAGCAATCTCTAATATCTCGCCATGTGTTGTTTGCCCTTTAAGTTTTACAAAGCTGCCAGGTTTCAATTCGTTTTTAGCTAACTCCTTCTTTGAAGTTGATACTTTTTGTTTAAGTGTACTCTTCTTATCTACTTTGTTTTCACTTAAAACCTCTGTTTCAAGCTTCTCTCTAAAGCTACTCAACTTTTGTCTGGCAAGTTTAGTTTTCTCTTTATCAGCCTTAGTTTCCTTAATCTCTCTAACAGTCTTTTCTATTAGAGCGTTACTATCGGCAAGCATCTGCTCTGCTTGCTTCTTAGCCTCTGCAAGTATCTCTTTCCTTTGTTTATTAATCTCCTCAAGATCACTTTCATATTTCGAAGTCACCCCTTCAAGTCGCTTCCGCTCACGTCTTATCTCGTCGCGTTTTCTCTCCCAATAACGTTTATCTCGAGAAATATCCTGAAGATATTTATCCATATTTATATAGTCGCTCCCAACAATTTCAGAAGCATCTGAAATAACAGACTCAGGCAGTCCAATATTTCGGGCAATTTCAACTGCAAACGAACTACCCGGATTACCTATCGATAATTGAAAAAGTGGCTTCATCTCATGCCTGTCATACAACATAGCACCATTAACCACCCCTTCATGCTCATTGGCAAAATGCTTAAGATTCTGATAATGTGTTGTTATTACCCCAAACGACCCACTATTATTAAACCTGTCTAAAAGAGCTTCAGCAATTGCAGCTCCAATTTGCGGTTCGGTACCACTACCAAACTCATCAATAAGAAGAAGCGATTTATTGTTGCACCACTTCTCAAAATATTTCATATTCATCAAATGCGAACTGTAAGTAGAAAGGTCATTTTCTATCGACTGCTCATCTCCAATATCAATAAATATATCATCAAATATACCTACAGTTGAATTTTCTTTTAATGGAATCAAAATTCCGCACTGAACCATATACTGTAGCAGACCTACAGTTTTAAGACAAACCGACTTACCACCGGCGTTTGGTCCGGAAATAACCAAAATTCTTTTGTCTCCCTCCAATGTTATATCTAGCGGAACAAGCTTCCTGCTTTGTTTCTTAAGTGCAATATCAAGCAGAGGATGTATAGCATGCACCCAATCTATTATTTGAGTATTCTCCATTGGCGGCTTTATGCCACCTGTAAAAAGAGCAAAAGAAGCTTTAGCTTGAATAAAATCTATCTTCGCCAAGAATTCGTACGACTCCAGCAATTCAGGTAAAAATGGTCGCAAGTAATTTGTAAAGTCGCTTAAAATCTTAATAATCTCTCTTCTCTCTTCACTCTCAAGTTCTCTTATGCGATTATTTGCCTCAACCACCTCAGAAGGCTCAATAAATACAGTCTTACCAGATGCCGACTCATCATGAACTATACCCTTAATTTTACGTTTGTGAGAAGGATTCACGGGAATTACCAACCTCCCGTCGCGCATACTTGGAGCAACATCTTTATCAACATACCCCTCCGCCTGAGCCTTTCTTAGAATAGAGTTGAGACTCCCCGATATACTGTTCATTGTTTTGGTAAGCTCTCGCCTTATTGATAGTAAGTTTTGAGATGCGTTGTCCTTAATCTGTCCAAAACTATCAAGAATCTGATCAATCTTTTTTGTAATATCAGGAAAAGTAACCACATTTTCTGTAAGCAACATCAAATTTGGATACTTAGCCTCTTTCTCCTCATCGCGTTTTAAAAAGCTTACAATTCCATTTATTGTCAACAACGATCTTCGTAACTCCGACAGAGCACCCTGATCAATCCACGAACCTGCAGCTTTAATACGTTTTAGTACAGGACGTAAATCAAAAAAGTTGTCCAGAGGAAAGCTGTCTTCCTCCTCTTTAATCTTAACAAACTCCTCAGTTTGATAAAGAAGAATCTGTATTTCTTCAAAGGAATTAGAAAATTCCATTTCCTCAACCTTCTCCTTACCAAGTGTACTTAAGCACCTGTCGGCAATAAGTTGTCGAACTTTATGAAAATCTATTTTTTGTTCAAAACTATCGGGATAAATCACGAAATTTTAGCTGTATAATGTTTGTAATTATTTTAAAAGCACAAAATTACAATTTTATACCGATAAAACACCACCAGAGTATTTACATATACCTAAATTCTATAATCGATAACAAAAAAAGATTTTAAGAATAGTTGTTGCAGAATACAAAAAGTTGTACTACTTTTGCACTTCAAATTTGGCGAG
>CAYZHS010000184.1:0-4227 GCA_964478295.1 uncultured Proteiniphilum sp.
TATTATCGTTTTGTTTCTTTTTTTGTTCCGGTTTCCTCTTAAAAAGTTTCCGAGCTAGTGCAGCAAGACCTCCAGCTCCAATTAATCCAACTACTACCTCCCAGGGAATTTCTTCATCTGAAGTAGACTGCTCACCGCCTCCTTCTGGGGTTGCTTCTGTAGATGATTCGCCAAGAGGCGGAGCAAAACCCGGTGCTGTAAAAGGTGAACTTGTAATCTCGTTTATACTATTGTTGTAAGCTTCTTCTAAAGATGATGGCCTATAACTACCCATGTATGTGCCAATAAAATAAAACTTATCTTGCTGAATATTCTGGACTAAAGAATATGAGTTTATGGTTGTACCGTAGGTTCCGTAAATAGCAGAAAATATTCGTGCTGATGAAATGGAGCCTGGTTCTCTTTTGCCAGCCAGGTCCCTGTTATGCAACTTAACTATCTTAGAAACTTCAAAACTCCGCTCATCAACCACAGTTCCGCCTACCGAGAAATTGCCACCCAGTTGCTTAACCAATTCTCCTACTGCAATATCCAGTTCGGCATCGGAAGGCAACCTGTTCCATACTAATGAACCAGTTTGAGTTGTCACATCCATGGGATCACTTTGAGCAAAAATAATTATTGGGAAAAGTAGAGATAACACGATCAATGCTGTATGTAACTTCATATTTCTCATACTATTATTTTATTTGTTTACATCTGTGTGTTTCATTAGACTATTTTAGCTATGGCCTGCTCAAGTAAGTCCTGCCCTATTCATTATCCTACTTGTTTAGACTGGATATTAATTGCAACATGCAACCTCCTCCACAAAATTAATATAATATTTCAAAGTTTTATTTTTTTTAGCAATAAATTACACAAAGAGTAATTACTATTTACAAAACCCTATATTCCGCTGTTATAATGGTTTTAGTGCACTATATCAGCTCACATTTGGTTTAGATTAAAAGCTCTTTTTAAAACAATTAAATTGTGAAAATTGAGTTAATTTCTTACTTTTGCAATCCTCACTATTATTCGATTTTCTTATGAGTAAAGGTAATCGTAAAAAAAACTTTGGTAAATGGCTGATATTTAGCATCTCAATACTATTTATTGTTTATGCATCTTTTCTAGCTATGCTATTATTAATTGGCGTAGATAAACAGGCAACACTTACCAGTTACCGTCAGGAATATGGAGAAAGAAATGAAGTTATTCCAAATCGATACACTTATCTTTTTGGATATGAATTCACAGTAGAAGGGAAAACATATTACGGCACGGGACAAAAAGTTGGCTCGTCGGTATTTCTGAAGCCACATAACGAATCTACCATATCCATAAAATACCTCTCGTTTTGCCCTTATCTTAACTCGCATATTGAAGGCAAAGAAAACTGGAAAAGTATACTGATATACTTGTTGGTGGGACTGATTTTATTTAGTTTTTATAGGAAGATGTAAAAAAAACTATTCATTTAAGTCCAAATATCCAAGGCAATATAAATACTACAAAAACAGTCCACATAGCATAAACTGGCAAATATTTGGCTATAGTAAGCTCAACCTGTTTAATTTCTTTGTTCTTAAAATTCACTTTATACAAGTCGATTACCACAAGCAGCAAGTTTATGAATATTAATAAGTTTGAACCAAACACAACTGTTCTGTTTGGTGAGAATCCGTATTCTCCAAGCCTATAGAGTATAGCAGATAACGCTATCAGATCTACTATTACTGCAACAACTGCAAGCACAAATAGAGTGAGCTCGTTGAATCTTTGTCTTCTGTTTAAAGATGTTCCTGTTACCGAAAACACTACTATTGCTGTCACGATCAACAACATACCATTAAAAACCAACAAGAAGTCTCTGTCGTTATATGGGTCTTTTCCTGTAATGATTATACCTACCAAAAATATTAACAGAGTAATAAGAACAAGCGGACTGAATATATTTGCAATTATTGGAGCAATTTTATTTGCAACATTTGGGAATCTGCCAATTATGTAGGTAGCCACGATAGGCACCGAAACTAATCCGCACACAATAATATAATCTTCATAAAAACGACCTATTTTCAGGTCGATAGTATCAAACAGTTGAATAGTAACACCTGTGAAGATAGCACCTGCTATTAAGATGATAGCCATCAAAACAGCCATGTCGGCATTATATTTAATAAAATCGATTCTTTTAATCTTATCTTTAGTATCGTAGTCGATAAAAACAAATCCATATAAACACCAAAGCATAAGAGTAAGATGTATATATGCTAATGTAATTGAATGGCCTTCTGTATAAGCGGGAAGCAGATTTATATAGATTGCAGATATTACAAATATCGAAAACACAATCAATATTTGTTGAATATTAATAGAATCTTTTCTAAGAATAGTAAACATGGAGAGTGCAAACAGAACTATTGGTCCTGCATTCTTTTCGTGAAAGCGATATCCATACGAATTGATATCAATAATGTTTGGTGTTTGTATAAGAAGACTAGCTGCTAGACAAGCAATAATTAATAAAAGAATCTCTCTAAAATTGGCCTTACCTAACATTTCATTAGGCATTTCTACATTCACTTTACTGTTTTCCATCGTGATGCTATTAATTGGTTTCATCAAAGATATTAATATTTATCTATCATAAAGAAATTTGGTGAAAATATTACTTTCCAATGCAAAATTTACTAAATATATTTCCCAGTATCTCGTCGGTAGATATCTGCCCTGTAATCTCACCCAAGTAAAACATACATTCGCGAATATCTTGCGCAAGAAAGTCGTGGGTAATATCTATTTCTAGTCCCTCTTTAACTCTGACTATTGCTTCGAGCGACTTTCTTAATGCTTCGTAATGTCGCAGGTTGGTTACTATCACATCATCTTCGCCAATAGAAGGAATTGCCGCTGTGCTCACCAGCAGTTGTTGCAGTTTGTTGGTGTTGAGATGTTGTTTTGCAGATATAAACAACCTTTGGGCCTCCAGATCTGGCAGAATCTGTTTAAACTCTGTTTGTTGCTCATTCGAAAGCAGGTCGGCTTTATTAAACAGTATTATAACATTTTTATCTTCCAGTATTGGTGTAATAAGCGAAGCCAGTTGCTCAATTTTATCGACGGAAGTGGTCATATCAATCATCCATATAACAATAGATGCCTGCTCAATTTTTTGATATGTACGTTCAATACCCAATGTTTCAATAACGTCGGTAGTCTGTCGAATTCCTGCAGTATCGATAAATCTGAAGGTTACCCCACTAATATTTACAACATCTTCAATAACATCGCGGGTGGTGCCGTGAATATCGCTAACAATTGCTTTATCTTCGTTGAGAAGAAGGTTTAAGAGGGTTGATTTACCAACATTTGTTTCTCCAATAATTGCTACGGGTATACCACTTTTGATAGCATTACCCATTCTGAACGAGTCGGCAAGCGTTTCAATCTCCTTTTCAATAACTCTAGTAAGATCAAACAGGTGCTCCCTGTTGGCAAACTCTACATCCTCTTCAGAAAAATCGAGTTCCAGCTCTATTAGTGAGGCGAACTGCAAAAGTTTGTCTCGAAGTTCAGCCAGCTTACGTGCAAAGCCTCCGCGCATCTGGTTCATTGCCACCCTGTGCGATGCTTTAGACGCTGACGATATAAGGTCGGCTACCGCTTCTGCCTGACTAAGATCGAACTTACCGTTCTTGAATGCACGTTGAGTGAATTCACCAGCCTGTGCTAGTCGCGCCCCCTTAGCTAGTAGTAACTCAACTAGTTTCTGCTGTATGTAAACTGAGCCATGGCACGATATCTCCACACTCTCTTCGCCTGTGAATGAGTGTGGTGAGTGAAATACCGAGACTAATACTTCATCTAATATTTCACTATTATTCATAATCCGGCCAAAATGCACTGTATTAGCAGGAGCATTAGTTAGTTTTTTGTTGCCGGGAGATATAAATATTGTGTCGGTTAGCGAGATAGATCCTTCTCCCGACAATCGTACAATGGCTAGTGCTCCCATACCCGGAGGGGTTGATATAGCACAAATAATATCTTTGTTGATCAATTTATATTCTACTTTTATTATTAAATAATATGATGCTATTAATACCTGAAACTACTTCCTCCTAAAAACTCTCTGAGCAACGAAGTTGGAGGGAGTTCTCTATCGGTAATATAATTGAAATAGCTAAGGAATTTGAGCAGGCGGTATGCTTCGGAGTATTCAGGAGCAGTGCGTGGTAC
>CAYZHS010000185.1:0-4148 GCA_964478295.1 uncultured Proteiniphilum sp.
CAACTCCTTTTTTATGTGCCATTTTCTTCTAATTTTAACTGATTAAGCAATAATTGATTTAACTCTTACTTCTGAAAATTGTTGACGGTGACCGTTTAATTTTCTGTAGCCTTTTCTTCTTTTCTTCTTGAAAACAAGAACTTTATCACCCTTTAGATGTGAAAGAATTTCAACAACTACTTTTGCTCCTTCAACAACAGGTGTGCCAATTTTCACATCACCATCGTTATCTACAAGCATAACTTTCTCAAATTCCACTTCACTACCTTGATCGGCATTTATTCTGTGGACGAATAATTTTTGGTCTTGTTCTACTTTGAACTGCTGACCTTGAATATCTACAATTACGTACATATAAAAAATAACTAAACGTTACTTACCTGAGGCGAAACACGTTGTGTGTTTACTTAAATAGCCTATTGGCAAAATGAGGTGCAAAATTAGAAAATAAAATTGAAATCTGCAAATGATATCGATTGGTTTATTCAATTAATAATCAATATCTCTATAACAATCGGAAATATTTTCTATTATATCAGAAGCAATAAAAGATCTGGGATGAATGCAGTGAGATGTAATATTTGCAGTCATACCATGCAAATAAACACCCACCCTTGCAGCGTCAATTGGTCTATATCGCTGTGCAAGAAGACTGGTAATCATTCCGGTTAAAACATCGCCACTTCCGGCAGTTGCAAGAGCCGGTGTGCCTGTACTGTTAACATAAATATTATTTGCATCAATTATAATTGAATATGCACCTTTTATAACAATAATTAAATCATACTGTTGCGCCAGATAAACTGTCTTATTAATCTTATCAAAATCATCACTCCAGTCTCCAATAAGTCTCGAAAGCTCCTTAGGATGTGGAGTTAAAATAGTTTTAGGAGGTAGTTTCTGCAGCAAATATTTATGTTTCGCTAAAATATTGATACCATCTGCATCAATAACCAACGCTCCTTTATAGTTGTGTAGAAACTGACTAAATGCAGAAACAGTTTCGTTATGCTGCCCCATACCAATTCCAATACCTATTGCATCGGGATTTATGTTATATTCGATATTGCTGATATGCTCACTTCCACTATCTGCAACTACCATCGCCTCTGCAAAACCCGATTGTAGCACCTGCACTCCGCACTTAGGCACATAGGCAGTTATCAATCCACATCCGGTTTTCAATGCTGCTCTTGAAGCGAGGCAAACAGAACCTATTTTTCCAAAGCTGCCACCAATAATAAGAGCATGTCCTTCGGTTCCTTTATGTGCAAATTTCCCTAATGTTTTAATTAGAGCTTTAACATCGCTTTTCTCTGTATAATAAATATTGGACTCGATTTCTGAAATTGCCTGTTCATTTAACCCAATATCAACAATAGTTACATTACCTGTAAACTGATAATTGTCGGGCAGAAAGAGTGAAAGCTTTGGTATCTGAAACGTTACAGTTTCATTTGCCATAACTGCAAGAGATGTATTTCTATCGAGAAATAATCCACTTGGCACATCTATACTAATTACTCTTTTGAAGTTTCTTTTGTATGGTTGTTCTGCATCGGCCCTGTTATTAACACTAAAATTATTTATTTGCTCAATAACATCAGCTGCAATACCAGTCACTTTTCTTGATAATCCCGTTCCGAAAACAGCATCTATAACTATATCAAACTGCTCTATATCAAGAATGTCACTTTTATCAACAATCTTTTTGCAAGATATCTTTTCAGCTTTAATCCTTCTTAAATTATGCGCACAATCGTCGGAGTAATTTGTACTGTATTCTACTATAAATACCTCAACTTTATAACCCTGCTTATGCAATATACGAGCAATAACAAGTCCATCACCCCCGTTATTACCTACTCCAGAAAAAATTACTATTGATGATTGTTTGTTTGTGTATTTCTTAGTAAACCAGCTGCAGAATGCTGTGGCTGCCCTCTTCATCAGTTCGAGAGAAGAAATTTCCTCGCTGCTGATAGTCTCGGCATCTACTATACGAATTTGTTCTGAGGAAAGAATTTTCATAGCGCATCTCCGGAACTCACTGTAAGTAAGCAGTTTATATTAAGAGTGCGCAGGATGAGACTCGAACTCACACACCGTTACCGGCACTACCCCCTCAAAGTAGCGTGTATACCAATTTCACCACCTGCGCTTATTGTGCCCGGAACAGGGGTCGAACCTGCACGTTGTTACCAACACTAGTCCCTGAAACTAGCGCGTCTGCCAATTCCGCCATCCGGGCAGTAACCTGTTCTATTCTCAGCAAGACACATCTTGCCGGGCTTTAAAATGTCAATCGCAAAACATATTCTTGATTTGCGGATGCAAAGATAATTTTTTTTTCATACTCATCCCAATAATTTATTATTTTTCTTAAAAAAAGAAAGCCATCCAAGAGGGACAGCTTTCTAATTCACAATGAAAGTTATATAGAATAAATGAAATAAATTTACAATGATTCTTGAATACCTTCTGTTTCTTCAAGAGTAACCGGCACATATGGAGTATAAGAACTTGTGTAACTCCTAATTCTTTTTCTAGCAACAGATGGTGGCTCATTATTTCTGTATTCACTTAATGCATCGCTCACCTCTATCGATTTACCGGCAGGAACTGCAATCTCTACAGTTACGCTCTGATTGCGATAACCCTGATTAATAGGCACCAGCAAAAACTCAGGCAGTAACAATACTGAATCGTTCTGTACAACACTATAACTAAACTCTTCAATATCGCTCTTTGCTTCACGAAGTGTCTTTCCACTTGTAGCTGATATCAATCTCACTTGAAAAAGCGAATCTTTACTCTGTCTGATATGCATATTTATATTTCTGAAAAGAAGTGAGTCGCCATCAATATTAGTAAAAGGCATTTCATCAATCTCACTATCGATACCAAAGCCCGATTTAAATTTAAAGTCGGCATAATCCTCTTTATAAGGCACCATCTCTACATACAATTTATTTGAAGAGGGATTTGTTATAGATATCGTCTGCTCACTTGATCCTTCAACGCTAAATTTATCAGTCACCTTTGCCATAAGGATTATAGCAAGAACCACTCCGGCAAACCATAATACAGATGATGCAACTCCAATTACCGGACGTGATTTTGCTTTAATTACACGTCTTACAATCCAGGTAACAATGGCTGCCACGGGCACCAGTATAAGCAGTATCAAAGATATTACAAGAAGCGTTGTCTCAAACCCTTGATCTATAAAGAGCGATTTAAGTGGTACAAGTTGCGCCCCGGCAAAAAAGAGTCCTGCAAATACAGCCAACATAGCTAAAGCTGCAATACCAACAAATGTAAAGAATATGACCTTAACAAATACTACTAACATGTTAAAGCACCCCGATCTGTCCGATTTGTTATCAGATTTATTTCTTACCGATTCAGAAACAGGTGGCTCGGGAGGCATTTCATCTAAATTTACTTCAGACGAGCGTCCTGCATGTTGCTGCTCTTCGGCCTGCATGTTGCTGCTTGCGGTTGAAGCACTCTCTTCGGAACGACTTTTAGAACTTGCCAGGTTATCACTAACTCTTTCTCTAATCGACTTTATATATTCCTCTTCTCCCATCATCTCGAGTTTTTGTTTAACACTCTTTGCTTCGGGAATAATAATCATCAATACAATATATAGCAATACCACACCACCATTTATATTCCAGCTGAAGTGAGAATCACCAAAAAAGTGATTTAGAGGGAAGAATGTTAACATTCCAAACACATTAACAAAAAGAGGCAGTAAAAATATTAATCGGGGTATCCACGACTCTATCTTAAAATACGCAGCTATACCTCCGCACACACCTCCAATATAACGGTCGTTTGGATTTCTATAAAGCTTCTTTGTAACATTAGTCTGAAGTGCTTTTTCCTTCAACACTATCCAAAGTATTATGTAAACCCAGAAAAGAACACCAAAGAAAACTAAAAATATCAATCTCATCCATACCGGATCAGTTTTAAAGTAATGAGCCAATCCACTACAAACACCTCCAATAATTTTATCGTTGGCATTTCTGTAGAGCGATCGCGACTCATCTTGTGTATTCTTTGATGAATAGTCATTCGGCTCCTCTTTGTCAACACTTTCATGTTTGCCAGACTCACTTTTTGCATTCTCATCA
>CAYZHS010000186.1:0-4134 GCA_964478295.1 uncultured Proteiniphilum sp.
AAAAAGAACCATTCAGCCTTTATTAGAAAATTGGCTTGTCGTCCCATAGTATTGTATGCCAATTTACCTATAACAAAATCCCAGTTGCTAGTGTGTGGAGCCACTGCAAGTACACATTTAGGAACCACGGGGAATGTGTTGACAACTTTCCATCCAAGTAATTTGGTTAATATGAATTTGCTTAAATTGGCCATATATTAAATACTTGTTTAAATGTTTTTTGTAAGAATTAAATTTATCTGTTTTCCTGTAACTTCTCCAATTCTAACGTTGAGTGTTCCCATTTGTTCATAATTTTGTCAAGCTTAGCTTTGATATTTAAATACTCTTGTAAAGAATCCATGTCAGATGCACCTTCAGGTGTTGCTAGAAAGGCTTCCATCTCTATGATTTTGTTCTCATATGATTCAATCATTTCCTCAGCTTCCTCAATTTGTCTTTCTACTTTACGTATTTTACTGTTCAACTCTTTTTGTTCCTGATATGATAGTTTGTTTGAAGACAAGCTGGTAGTTGTTTCAGATGAAAGTTTAGGCTCAACTTCAACCTGAGTTGTGTTGGCTGATGTTAATTTGGTTGCTTCCAGCTGATGCAAGCTGTTAAGTTTCTTTTTAGTTAGGTAATCATATATGCCACCAATATGTTCTTTAACCTTACCTCCTCCAAACTCATAAACCTTATTAACCAAACCATCCAGAAAGTCCCTGTCATGCGATACAATTATTGCAGTTCCGTCAAAATCTAATATAGCTTTTTTTAGCACATCCTTAGATGCTAAATCGAGGTGATTTGTGGGCTCATCTAAAATTAAAAGGTTCACAGGTTCTAAAAGAAGACGTATCATTGCCAAACGACTGCGTTCACCTCCCGAAAGTACTTTCACTTTCTTCTCAGAAGCCTCCCCTCCAAACATGAAAGCTCCCAATATATCCCTTATTTTTGTTCTTATATCTCCAACCGCTACCTCATCTATAATTTCAAATACAGACAGATTGTCGTCAAGCAACTGAGCCTGATTTTGCGCGAAATAGCCTATACTTACATTATGACCAAGCTCCAGCTTGCCATCATAATCAATTTCGCTCATTATGCATTTAACCAATGTCGATTTACCTTCTCCGTTTTTACCAACAAAAGCAATCTTCTCACCTCTTTCAATGGTCAGATTAACATCTTTAATAACAAGATGGTCACCATATCTTTTTGAAAGATCTTCCATCACAACTGGGTATGAACCTGAACGTGGAGCTGGAGGGAATTTTAAATTAAGTCTCGAACTATCCACTTCATCCACTTCAATCCTCTCAATCTTTTCGAGCTGCTTTATGCGTGACTGCACTTGGTTAGACTTTGTGGGTTTATATCTAAATCGCTCAATAAAATCCTCTGTTTCCTTTATCTGTTTTTGTTGATTTTCAAATGCTCTTATTTGCTGCTCTCTGCGATCTTTTCTAAGCTCAACATATTTAGAGTAGTTAACCTTGTAGTCATGAATTTCGCTCAACACAATTTCAATTGTACGATTGGTTACTGTGTCCAAAAAGGCACGGTCGTGCGATACCAGCATTACAGCGTTAGCTTCATTAATAAGGAAATTTTCAAGCCATTCAATTGATTCAATGTCAAGGTGGTTTGTAGGCTCATCAAGCAAAAGTACATCTGGCGATTGTAGTAAGATTTTAGCAAGTTCAATTCTCATTCTCCATCCACCGCTAAACTCTCTTGTTGGTCTGTTAAAATCACTTCTCGAAAAGCCAAGACCTATAAGAGTTTTCTCAACTTTTGCTTCAAAGTTGTGTATATCAGATATCTGTAATAGCTCCTGTAAATCGGTAGCCCTTTCAATAATCTTATGATATGCATCAGACTCGTAATCGGTTCTCTCCGACATTTCATTATGAAGCCTGTTTAATTCCATATCCATTTGCTGCAGATGTTCAAAAGCCAGCGAAGCCTCTTCCATCACGGTATGATTATCATTTAATTTCATTTGTTGTGGTAAGTAGCCTATAGTTATATCTTTTGGAGAAGATACATTACCACTAGTAGGTGTTTGCAACCCGGCTATAATTTTCATAAGGGTCGATTTACCAGCACCATTTTTACCGGTAAGCGCTATCCTTTCATTCTTATTGAGAACAAAAGAAATTTTGTCTAACAGTGTGAATCCACCAAATTCAACTGTGATATTTTCAATAGAGAGCATCTAAACAATTTTTGTGCAAAGAAAACGTATTTTGAGTGACAAAAAAAATCACACTTGATAAATTGAAGAAATTTTATTAAATTTGCATCATCGCACTACATGTTGAACCTCTTACAGCCGATTACCAACCGACTTTCCAAAAATAGTACAATGCTACAACTTGTAACGACGATTAAACACTATAGATTAAAACAATTTAAAATTTAAAAATGGCCAAATCAAATTCATTTAATAAAAGAGAAATAGAAAAAAACAAGATTCAGAAAAGAAAAGAAAAACAGTTAAAAAGAGAAGCTAGAAAGCTTCAGCCGGCAGATAGTTTTGAAGATATGATTGCCTATGTTGATGCCAATGGTGTAATTACAGATGAGCGTCCTGAGCCTTCTAATACAGAAGTTATCGAATTGGAAGATATTGAAATCTCAATACCACCAAAAGAAGTGGAAGAGAGGGTAGGAGATCCAACCGGCAGAGTAGACTTCTATGATGAAAGCAGAGGCTTTGGTTTTATCAAAGAAGCAGATAGTCCCAGGAAGTATTTTTTCCATAAAAGCAACGCCGAATACGGAATAGGCGAAGATAATCTTGTAACCTATAAACTAGAGAAAGGCCCAAAGGGGATTAACGCCGTTGATGTTAAGCTTGTTAAATAAATTCCCCCTTCAACTCTTCAATTAAAACAGTTTTCTGTTCACCCGATGACATATTCTTTAGAGTGGCAGAACTGTTTTTAATTTCATTTTCCCCAATAAGTGCAACGTAAGGAATCTTATTATTATCAGCATATGATAATTGCTTCTTCATTTTAGCCGATTCAGGATAAAGTTCGCAGCGCACCCCCGATTTTCTCAGATTAGTAATTAAAGGCAAAATAAAATCAGCCTCCTTTTCTCCAAAGTTTACAAACAAAAGATCAGTTGAATGAGAAAAGTCTTCCGGAAAAAGATCCAAATCAGTCAATACATCATAAATACGGTCTGCACCAAAAGAAATACCAACACCAGATACACCTTTAAGACCAAATATACCGGTTAGGTTATCATATCTTCCACCACCTGTTATACTTCCCATTTGTGTGTCAAGTGCCTTTACTTCGATAATTGCACCTGTATAATAGTTAAGTCCCCTGGCGAGAGTTAAATCCAGCTCAATTTCGTTTTTCAATTGAAGATTATTACACTTATCAAAGATATACTCCATTTCCTCAACACCTTTAAGTCCAATCTCAGAAGCGCCAAAAAGACTTTTTAGCATACCAAGCTTATCGCTTGTAGTGCCACTTAACTTTAGAATTGGCTGAAGTGAGTTTATGGCCTCATCTGTAATACCAGAGAAGCTAAGCTCTTCGTTAACTTTTTCTAGTCCAATCTTATCAATCTTGTCAATTGCAGTTGTAATAACTGTAATATTATCGGCCTCTCCGATAATCTCAGCAATTCCCGATAATATCTTTCTGTTATTAATCTTAATAGATACATTAATTCCAAATCGAGTAAAAACCTCGTCAATTATCTGTATCAACTCAACCTCGTTTAAAAGCGAGTCAGACCCAACAATATCTGCATCACACTGAAAAAATTCACGATAACGACCTTTTTGAGGACGATCGGCTCTCCACACTTGTTGAATCTGATATCTTTTAAAGGGAAATGTAATTTCATTTCTGTGCATAACAACATATCTGGCAAAAGGTACTGTAAGATCATATCTTAGTCCTTTCTCAGATATCTTATTGGCAGTCTTAATAGAATTTGACTCCTCTATATCTTTTACACTCATGCTCCGCAGGAAATCTCCGGAGTTTAGTATTTTAAATAGTAACTTATCACCTTCTTCTCCATACTTTCCCATCAAAGTAGACAGATTCTCCATTGCCGGAGTTTCAATCTGGCGAAAGCCGTAAAGTTTGTAAACCTCTTTAATTGTAT
>CAYZHS010000187.1:0-4132 GCA_964478295.1 uncultured Proteiniphilum sp.
TCATAAATCTTTGGATCAGGCTTCACAATCTTTTCTTCACCCGAAACAACAATTCCATCCAGTTCTTCAAAAAAGCTATACCTTTCCATAGCAATCGGGAGAGTTTCAGCCGACCAGTTAGTGAGTCCATACAACTTATATTTGCTCTTTAGAGACTTAATTAGCTTTACATTCTCATCAATTGTTCCGCCAAGCATCTCTTCCCATCTACCATAATAATAAGAAATTTGCTCACTATATTTCGGGTGCTGTTTTTGAAGTTGTAACGTAGCCTCTGAAATTGGTCTGCCGGCATCTTGGAGTACATTCCAGTCGTATCTGCATATATTCTCTAAGAAATAATTCATCTCTTCTTCTGTATCAAACACATTACTGTATAGATATACAGGGTTCCAATCGATAAGGACTCCTCCGAAATCGAAAATAATATTTTGTAATTGCATAATAACTAGTTATTGCTTTTAAAATAGTATAACGTTATTATCTATTTAAAGTTCGAAGCACTGTTTTCAGCTAAATTGTTAGTTGAATTAATAAATTTATTACCAAATTTTAGTTTATAGTGATGGTTTTACCTATTTTTGTAGCCGTGACTTATTCAAGAATTATTATGTCGTTGAATTTATTATCTGACAGAGTCAGCATTAAAGTCCTTACTATTATACTCATAGCCCTCACCCTTGCTTCATGTGGCATAGGAAAGAGCACCCTTCCCTCTAAAAACAGATCAAATATACAAGATGAAGTTCTTTCGTATAGCAAAAAATATATAGGCAAACCATATAGATATTCAGGCAAAGGTCCTAATTCTTTCGATTGTTCTGGCTTTACCTCCTTTGTTTTCAAAAACTTCGGTTACAAACTTAACTCCAGCTCATCCGGGCAGGACAGGCAATTCCCAACAGTTGCAAAAAAAGAAGATTTAACTATTGGTGATCTTGTTTTCTTCGAAGGGCGAAGCAGAAATGGCCAAGTAGGTCATGTGGGTATAGTAACAAAAATATATCCCAACAATGAATTCAAATTTATACATTCATCCACAACTAGCGGAGTAATTATCTCCTCTTCAACAGAACCATATTATTCATCCAGATATTTACGTGGAGGCAGGGTAATAGAAGAAAACAAATTATATGGTAAATCTGAACGCAAAACCGAAACGATATCTGCAGAACCAAAACCTCCATCGCCAAGTGTAATAATTATTCAAAACAATTCTCCAAAAACTTTAACTTACAGTGAATACAGTGCAGATAAGATAGAGTCGGGAAGCGACTGCAAACCAGCGTATATAAATACAAACAGCAATAAAGAAAAAGATAACAATAAAAATAGTAGCCATGGAGATGGTTCAGTTGTATTTAACTCAGACATTATTCTTAGAGATGATACAATTGCCATTCCGCCACCTATAAATATACACACTGTTGAGAGAGGTGAGACTTTATATTCTATTTCAAAACAGTATGGGTGTACTGTGGAAGATATAATTGCCTGGAATCCTCAATTAGGCACTATTTTAAAAGTAGGCGATAAACTTCAAATCACCAATCAATAAGAACAAATTATATTTAAATTCTATTATATAATAGGTATCTTTTGCCTATTTTTGCCAATCAATTTCTAAAACAACAAATTATGATTACTGTAGACCAGCTTAAAGATGTTCTGGTGCGCGAGAAAGCGCTGAGGGGGTATCTTTGACATCGATTCAAAAACCATACAATTAGAAGAAGAGGAGCTTCGCACTCAATCACCAGACTTCTGGAGTGATGCAAAATCAGCCGAAGCTCAGATGAAAATAATAAGAGAATTAAAATTTTGGATAAACTCATATAATAAAGTCAAATCAGCTTCAGAAGAATTAGAAATTGCATTTGATTTTGTAAAAGAAGGGATAATCACAGAGGAGGAGTTAGACAAAAACTACAACCTGGCAATCAAACTCTTAGAAGATCTGGAGCTCAAGAATATGCTTCGCCGTGAAGAAGACAAACTGGGTGCAGTTCTGAAAGTTAATGCGGGTGCCGGGGGTACTGAAAGTCAGGACTGGGCTTCTATGCTTTTCAGAATGTACCAACGTTGGTGCGAAAACAAAAACTACAAAACCACCATTACAAACTGGCAGGATGGAGATGATGCCGGTATAAAAACAGCAACAATTCAAGTAGAAGGTGATTTAGCCTATGGCTTCCTAAAAAGCGAGAACGGAGTACACAGGCTTGTAAGAGTTTCACCCTTTAATGCACAGGGCAAGCGCATGACTTCATTTGCTTCTGTATTTGTTGTTCCACTTGTAGACGACACAATTGAGATAGAGGTAAATACTGCCGATATCAGCTGGGATACTTTTAGATCATCAGGGGCTGGAGGTCAAAACGTAAATAAGGTTGAGACTGGCGTAAGACTACATTACATTTACAAAGATTCAGACACAGGGGAAGAGCAGGAAATTGTAATTGAAAATACTGAAAGTCGCTCTCAAATGGGAAATCGCGAGAATGCTATTCGCTTGCTTAAATCTCAACTATATGAGATTGAGCTCGAAAAGAGAAGATCTGCTCAAGCTGAAATAGAAGCAGGAAAGAAGAAAATTGAATGGGGTTCTCAAATCAGGAGTTATGTTTTCGACGACAGACGTGTAAAAGACCACAGAACAAATTATCAAACTTCTGATGTGAATGGTGTAATGGATGGAGAATTAGATGATTTTATAAAAGCCTATCTCATGGAATATGGAGGAGAGTGATAAACAAAATAGATCATATCACCGTTCAATTCTGATTGTTTTCATTCTATTACTAGGATTAATAATCTTCAGAGAAATAAGATATTATCTTGGTGGTTTTCTAGCAGCCATAGCAATGTATGTTCTGCTCAGAACACAAATGAAATATTTTACATTAAAGCTCAATTGGAGCAGAGGTCTAAGCGCTTCAATAATTGTACTTGCCTCAGCAATATTCATCCTTATACCATTAACTGGAATAGGGTTTCTCGTTGCTGACACAATATCTGGAGTGGACTTAGATGCTACAAAGATTACAACTGCAATTGAGAACTTCACTACTTTTATTGAAAACAGATTTGGTGTAGAAATCTTCACTCCTCAAAATCTTTCATTTATACCTCAAGCAGGAAGCAGTGTAGTGCAGTCAGTTGTTTCAGGACTAAGTTCAATGGTTATGAATAGTGTAATTGCACTATTTCTACTTTATTTTATGCTTGTACGATTCGACATCTTTGAAAAAGCAATTATAGAGATAATGCCTTTTAGCGAAAGCAACAAATCAATTCTGCAACAGGAGACAAAGTCGATAATACTATCCAACACTGTTGGCATACCTCTTGTTGCATTTATTCAGGGCGTGTTGGCATATTTAGGTTATCTATCAATGGGAGTAAGTTCTCCTCTTGTATTTGCCGTTCTTGTTGCTTTTACGACAGTAATACCTGTTGTTGGAACCTCTCTTGTATGGATACCAATAGGACTATCGGCTTTAATTAGTGGCGATGTAATTCGCGGTATATCTTTATTGGCATACGGACTGTTCATTATCGGCGGATCTGATGCTGTAATACGTTTTATACTTCAGAAAAAGCTAGCTAATATACATCCATTAATAACATTTTTTGGTGTTTTAATTGGACTTGCATTATTTGGTTTTTGGGGAATTATTTTTGGTCCTTTGGTACTTTCAATGTTTATTTTATTACTTAATATGTACAGACATGAATACATAACAGGATCAGTGGCCAAACCTCGCATAACAACTAAAGATAATTATCAAAGTAACATCTTAATCAGGAAAAGAAGCAGATGACTTTACAACTAAATAAATACCTTAAATAGGATCGATAGACAAGCCGAAAAGTGCAAAATCATATTTTACAGGATCTTCGCTATCTAGTTTTCTCAAATTGTTGGAAAGTTCAACAGCAGTTTTCCAATCGGTCTGTTTTCTTGTTATTAATCCAAGTCTTCTTGCTGTTCTATCAACATGCACATCAATTGGACAGATAAGTTCAGATTGTGGAATTCTATTCCAAATACCAAAATCCACACCATTATTATCACTTCTTACCATCCATCTTAGAAACATATTCAACCTTTTACATGCTGAATTTCTTG
>CAYZHS010000188.1:0-4130 GCA_964478295.1 uncultured Proteiniphilum sp.
CCCAGTATATATTTCTTGCGATAAACATATACCAATCCGGCAATTGTTGGTGGAATATATGCAAGGGTTATAAACTTCCAGATATGACCTGCCGAAATCAATATAAAAAAGTATGAAGAGAAGGTCCACGCTATTGCCCCCAAAGCACTTATCAGAGGCGATGCTTTGAATGCCCGCATAAGGATGTAAAATCCAAGCAGCATTATAAATATCAGGTAAACATACTCAGGAAGAAAAAGGGAGTAAATCTTTTTAGCACTATCTAGTGGCTTTGATGAGTTGTACGTGGGACTCATCTGATACGATGGCATTCCGCTGAACATAGAGATGTTCCATCTTGTGCGTTCTCCATCGTGGCGCTCCATATATTCACGCTGTTCCTGCCCTTGTCCAATAGCTGCAAGTGAGTCGTGCTGAGAAATCACACGACCATCCATAACTGCAGGAGCAAAATAGATAAATGAAATGAGTATAAAAGCCGCAATTACAATTAAATCGGGCAATAGTTTCTTTAATGTACCAGACATCTTTAAACATTTAAGTTATAGAGCACGGTGTCACTATAACCTTTAGTAATAACCGGCTCATGTAATAATTATCACAAATTTACACTTTATTCCGGTAAATATACATCTTAAAACCAGTATATTTCAACTCATGAATAATTAAGAGAGGAAGTAGAAAGGTGTAGTTTAGGTTTATAATATCTTTTTGTAATTGTGTACTAAAATCTTTTGCCAATTGTAATGCCAATGCGTGGATACCCGCCATCGCCAACAAAATCGCGTCCCCCTCCAAAGTAAATCTCACCTACCCAGTTGTTTTGAGAAACATATTTCCAGCCAACAGCAAGTCCCAGTCCCGCACCCATAACAGTCTCTTCTTCCCAGGTTGAATTATTGCCATCATAAAAGTGTTTCTCTTCATTTTTACTAAAGATACCACCATTAGCTTCAATAAATATTCCGGCACCATATTTTCTGAGGTTCTCAGAATTACCTCCAAAAAACCATCTCATATATGGGGTAAGAAGAAAATTAGTAGGATATACATCATCTTCAAGAGATACACCTAAAGAAGCACCCACACTAACGTCTGAACTAAGTAAACGCTCGTAAGTAATTTCAGGAAAAGAGCCAATAATTGTGGAGCCAAGATTCAGTTTAAGTTCATTTAGTGGAATATCTCTTGTTAATTTCCAGCCTAAAGCCCGGTAGGTCTTCTGTGAGAACATAGAAAGGCTCACAAAGATTGCAACAGTTAATAGCAAATGCTTCTTCATATAAATCTGATTTTAATTGGTACTTTTTTAAAAGAAACTGAAATGTGACTAATTCACAGGTCAGTTTCAATCAATATCTATACAATAGATGCATAACTATGCAAATAGTTGCAAGGTTAGGTTAAATTAACTTTGTTATACAACCTGACTACCCGTACTAACCATGCTTGAAGGTTCAATCAATGCAAGTGTTCCATCTGAATTTTCTGCCGAAAGTATCATACCTTCCGATAATATTCCACGCATTTTGCGTGGGGCAAGATTGGCTATAAAACATACCTGTTTGCCAACTAGCTCTTGTGGGTTAGGGTAATATGCGGCAATTCCAGAAAGAATTGTGCGTTGTTTGTGACCATCATCAAGCAAAAATCTAAGCAGCTTATCTGTTTTGGGCACCTTTTCGCACTCAAGTACAGTGGCAACTCTTATATCCAGCTTCTCAAATGTATCAAACTCTATTGTATCTTTTATAGGTTTAGCCTTCTGATTTGCTCTCTCCTCTGCTTCGTTGGCTGCTTTGGTTTCATGAAGCTTCAGAACCTGTTTCTCTACAATATCATCTTCTATTTTTTCAAACAGCAATTCCGATTTGCCAAGTGCATGTCCTTCATTCATTAAATCCAATCTGCCAAGATTATCCCAGCCCAGATTGTCAACTTCAATAAACTTACGCAGCTTTTCGGCAGAGAAAGGTAAAAATGGCTCTATAACTATAGTTAGGTTGGCCGTTATCTGCAAAGCAATATTCAATATAGTAGCTGTTCGCTCCATATCTGTTTTTGCCGTCTTCCATGGCTCTGCATCGGCTAAATATTTATTGCCAATTCTAGCCATGTTCATAGCCTCTTTCTGAGCTTCACGGAAATGGAAATTGTTGAGGTTATATTCAACTGCAGCTTTCACTTTCTCTACTTCTGCAATTGTTTCCCTCTCCAAATCGGTTAGTTCGCCCAGAGCAGGAACTTTATTATCGAAGTGCTTGTTAGTGAGAACAAGTGCACGGTTTACAAAATTACCAAGAACCGCAACAAGCTCATTATTGTTATGCGCCTGAAAGTCCTTCCATGTAAAGTCGTTGTCTTTTGTCTCAGGTGCATTTGCAGTTAACGCATAGCGCAATACATCCTGCTTGCCCGGAAACTCTTCGAGATATTCATGAAGCCACACTGCCCAGTTGCGTGATGTGGAAATTTTATCTCCCTCGAGGTTCATAAACTCATTAGACGGTACATTATCAGGCAAGTTATAGCTTCCTTCGGCTTTTAGCATTGCCGGGAACACAATACAGTGAAAAACGATGTTGTCTTTACCGATAAAATGAATTATACGTGAATCCTCATCTTTCCACCATTTTTCCCAATCGTTTGGCAGCAACTCTTTTGTGTTTGAGATATAACCAATTGGTGCATCAAACCATACATACAACACTTTGCCCTCAGCACCTTCAACAGGCACCGGCACCCCCCAGTCGAGGTCGCGACTAACGGCACGTGGCTGAAGACCCATGTCAAGCCATGACTTACACTGTCCGTATACGTTTGTCTTCCACTCTTTATGATCTTCAAGAATCCACTTGCGTAACCATGCTTCATGCTTATCAAGAGGCAGATACCAGTGTTTGGTACTCCTCTTAACCGGAACGCTGCCGCTTAGAGTCGACTTAGGGTTTATAAGGTCGGTGGGACTAAGAGATGTTCCGCACTGCTCACACTGGTCGCCATAGGCTCTCTCATTGCTGCAATGCGGACAAGTGCCGGTTATATATCTGTCAGCCAGAAACTGTCCGGCTTCTTCATCATAATATTGTTCACTTTCTTGTTCCACAAACTCACCTTTGTCGTATAGTGTGCGGAAAAATTCAGATGCCGTTTTTTTGTGAGTCTCTGATGTTGTTCTCGAATAGATATCGAACGTAATACCAAATTCTTTAAACGATTTCTTAATCAGTTCATGATATCTGTCCACGATATCTTGTGAAGAAACACCCTCTTTTCTTGCCTTTATTGTAATTGGGATACCATGTTCATCCGAACCTCCAATAAATAGAACCTCCTCACCTTTAAGCCTTAAGTAACGGGCGTAAATATCTGAAGGTACATATACACCGGCAAGGTGACCAATGTGTACAGGTCCGTTTGCATAGGGCAATGCAGAAGTGATTAGTGTACGTTTAAACTGCTTTGACATATTCGTTTGATAAAATGAGTTTTAATTTGAGCACAAAGATACTAAAAATAGCTCTTTTACCATTTAGTATCATATCAAAAAAAACCAATTCACAAACTAACGCCGTAAATGCAACAGAACAATTATTTATTATACCTTCCAGTCACAAATTCACAAAACAATCTATACAAAGCTGTATCTTCGGGCTTTTCCGAAACTGAGAGATCGTATAGTGCTTTTCCACCCTGATAGTACGCAATTCTGTTGTTTGCCCAAATACCATTCTCTTTAAATGCCTTTAAATAATCTTCAAGCCTATATCCCCAGCCGGTTAATGCTCTTTCGTCGAACTCAATCTCCATATCCATTTCATACTTCTTTGCCAGTTCGCAAGCTTCGGTTAAACGAGAATAGGCAATATTGTCGTTAAAGAAGTAGTTAGGCTGCAGGTAAGCAAAGTTGAAAGTTAATTTTTTCCAGTCCGAATAGCCATCCGATTTGAAATATGGAATCCAGTTAAAGCTATAATTGAGTTCATTTAAGTATGCAGAAACATCCGCAACAATTGTTCTTGTATTTGTAGCCTCTTCGGCAATCCAGTAAAAACCGGCCAATTCAAGATTGTCAAACTTCATTTCATGAAATTTACTTCTTACATAATCTACATACCACTTTACAGCTG
>CAYZHS010000189.1:0-4080 GCA_964478295.1 uncultured Proteiniphilum sp.
CTACAAGATGTTCTTTCCAGTTTTCTGGTATCTGATTAATATTAAGAATTTTCATTTCAGCATTTAAAGAATCTGTATTAGAATTTAATGTTTCATTCAGAAATTCAGTTTCCAATTTCCACATTGCACCTGTTGCAGGGTCGACAATTAGCATTCCTATAACTCCGCCTAAAATGATATTTCCAAAATACCAACCATCAAGTTTAAATAGAACAGGAACAACTCTGTCTTCATATCCAGGACTTGAGAATTTAACTTGATACTCAGCTCTGGAGAAAAAGCCAGAACCTGCTTTTAGCTTTACAACTGCAGGAGTATTTCCCAAGAAGATTTCCTGTCCTTTACTGTCTGTAATGCTTATCGAAGCATTGTTTGGTGTACTGTTAATTGTAAGAGGGTAAGTGCTTTTGCTAACTATTGACGCACAGCTTGTAAGAATGAGGATTGTAGCAAAAAAAACAGATGCTGTTTTTAAAAACATTTTGTTCATGATTTTTATTTTAATTAATGATATATAATTCAAAGTAGTTGTATAGTTTGTTTTATTTTAGATAGAAGAACGTGTTATAAAATGTAAATGTACAATGAGTATTTAACTTAACAAAACAAAAGTTTGAAATATCGGTAAATTAATTAGAGATTTAATCATTATAAAAGCAAATATAATTCAAGTTGTGAATTATAGTATCTGGTATCGGACAAATATTGTGATTGCATTCTAAAATGCACTATTTTTGTTATAATGATAGGAGTATTTAATTATGAAAGAACTCGAGAGAAAGTTATTGGATAGGGGAGTTAAGCCAACTGCTGTTAGGTTGCTGATATTTAAGGCAATGGTAGAGTATCCGCAAGCATTTAGCTTATCGGATCTTGAACTAGTGTTGGAGACCGTTGACAAATCGACTATTTCCAGAACAATAACTTTGTTTCACAATCATCTTGTAATTCACAGTATCGACGATGGTTCGGGTTCTATGAAATACTCTGTATGTAATGACAATTGTCAGTGTAAATTAAATGAGCTGCATGTGCATTTTAATTGCACGCATTGTCATAAAACATATTGTCTTGAGAGTATATCAATTCCCCCTGTTCAGTTGCCAGATAAGTTTTTACTTGAAAACATTAATTTTGTAATGAAAGGACTATGCAATCAATGCTCGTCACCTAGATATAGAGAAAAATAAAAGCCTTAGTTAAATATTAAAACCTTACTTTGTTTTATTGCAACCGGGTTGCAAGATATTGAATTTAACTTTGTCATATAAAATGAAATATTATATGGCATTTGATGTGGATAAAAATATAAAAGTTAATTGCAATAATAATGATGTTGGTTGTTGTTGTGGAGAAATCAGTGAAAATTTGGCAAAGAGCGATTCGGTTTGGAAAACTTACCTGCCAATAATTGTTTCGTTAATCTTTTTTATTGGTGGTATTCTGCTTGATTTTATAGTCAGACCATTGTTTTTTACAGACAATATGCGACTGTTTTGGTATATTGTTGCTTATCTTCCTGTTGCGCTGCCTGCTTTTAAGTATGCCTGGAGTGCAATAAAGCAAAAGGATTTTTTTAACGAGTTTACTTTAATGATAGTTGCCACGCTGGGTGCATTTTATATTGGTGAGTATCCTGAGGCTGTTGCCGTTTTGTTGTTTTATACAATTGGAGAGATGTTTCAGAATTCGGCGGTGTTAAAAGCAAGAAAAAATATTAAATCTTTACTCGATGTAAGACCCGAAAGTGCAACGGTAATCAGAAATGGAGTAGCATCTGTTGTTTCTCCTGAGTTGGTTTCTTTAGGTGAAATAGTTCAGGTAAAAGCAGGTGAGAGGTTGCCATTAGACGGTATATTATTATCATCAAAAGGAAGTTTTAATACGTCTGCTCTTACCGGTGAAAGTGTTCCAAGAACAATTCGTGAAGGCCAGATAGTTTTGGCAGGGATGGTTAACCTCAACAATGTTGTTGATATTAGGGTTGAAAAAAGATATGAAGATAGTTCACTGGCGCGTATATTTGAAATGGTGCAAGAGGCATCGGCGCGTAAGTCTAAAACAGAACTCTTTATTCGTAAGTTTGCCCGAGTTTATACTCCAATTGTGTTTGCATTAGCACTGGCAATAACAGTTTTACCTTCGTTTTTTGTTGCTGATTATCTGTTTTCAGACTGGTTATACCGTGCATTGGTGTTTTTGGTAATCTCTTGTCCATGTGCACTAGTTATATCAATTCCGTTAAGTTATTTTGGAGGTATAGGTGCAGCGTCTCGTAGTGGAATCTTATTTAAAGGGGCAAATTACCTCGACTTGATTGCTAAGGCTAATACTGTGGTGATTGATAAAACCGGCACTCTAACTCAAGGTGTGTTTCATGTGCAGAAAATTGAGTCTGTGTATACAGATAAGAATAAAATGATTGAGTTTGCTGTAGCGCTTGAATCGAAATCAAATCATCCGATAGCTAAAGCTATATTAGAATTCTTTCTGAATATTGATACATCACTATTTAAAATTGATAAGGTTGAGGAGATTGCAGGTCATGGCATGAAGGGGGTTATTAATGATAAGGAGGTGTTGGCGGGTAATTTAAAGTTGATGAAGCTTCACGATGTTAAATATGAAAAGGAAATAGATGAAATTAAGGAAACTACAGTTATTGTTGCCATAGATAGACAATATGCAGGTTATTTTGTGATTTCCGATAAAGTGAAAGAAGATGCATTGGATTTAGTTGGGCGACTTAAAAATCTTGGTGTAAAAACCACAATGATGCTTAGTGGAGATAAGAAGTCTATTGTAGATAAAGTGGCTGAAATGTTGAATATGGACCTTGCATATGGTGATTTGTTGCCGCAAGAAAAGGTGTTTCACATCGAAGAGCTTAAGAAAGAAAAGGATAGCATAGTTGTTTTTGTTGGCGATGGAATTAACGATGCACCGTCGTTGGCAATTAGTGATGTGGGTGTTGCAATGGGCGGAATGGGGTCGGATGCTGCCATTGAGATAGCAGATGTTGTTATACAGACCGATCGGCCATCTAAAATTGCAACGGCAATAAAGATAGCGCGTTCGACACGATTGATAGTAATTCAGAACATTGTGCTTGCGTTGGGAGTAAAGTCGCTTATAATGCTGTTAGGTGCTTTTGGTATAGCTTCAATGTGGGAAGCTGTGTTTGCCGATGTGGGTGTCTCGCTAATTGCTATACTAAACTCAATAAGGATTTTAAGAAAGGACTATCTCTTTTAAGCTACTAATTACTTGTGCTTTCTCGCTTAAAAGTTTATGGCTGTTATGCCCCCCACTATATAATATATAGTTTACACCCAACGATGCTGCAACTTCGGCATCATGTAGTGTGTCTCCAATTAAAAGCGTCTTTTGAGGGTTCAACGAGTAGTCTTGCATAAGTTGCTTTCCTCTTTCAATTTTTCCGGTTGCATAAGAATCGCTTACTCCATAAATACCTTTAAATTTATCGGCTAAATTAAACTGATTAAGCATTTTAATCAAATCTGTTTGCTTTGCAGCTGATAAAATAAACTGATTGGTTCCGTTTTTACTCAATATATCGAGCACTAAGTTTGCATCTGAATTTAGTCTGATATCATTCTCATATTGCTTATATATATAATGATACTCCATAGCTATATCTTCAAAAGATTCTTTTTCAAAATCAAATCCTATCTGACTATGAAAATACTCTACTGGAAAACAAAATGTGTCTTTGTAGGTCTCAATTTCCAGTAAATCTAACCCTCTTTTTAAAAGCATATCGTTTACAGTTCTTATATTCACTTCAACGTCATCAAGGAGTGTTCCGTTCCAATCCCATATAAGAGACTCAATATTAAGGGTGTTGATTATATTAGTACTTATCATTATTATATTATATATTAAATGCAAAATCAATTTTCAAAGATAAATTATTTGTTTTGTAATAACAGTTAAATTGTACGTGCCTAATATTTCAGGATACAAAAAAACACTTACCGAAATAAATCGATAAGTGCTTTAATTTTGTGGGCGATGACGGATTCGAACCGCCGACATCCTGCTTGTAAGGCAGGCGCT
>CAYZHS010000190.1:0-4047 GCA_964478295.1 uncultured Proteiniphilum sp.
ATTCAGATAATATTTGATCTTGATCTAACTCTTGCATAATTTAAACTGTTTAAAATAGGTTCGCATGACAACTACTAACAACCATGCGATTACTTTTGTTTATACAAATATACTGCTTTTTCTTAAATTCCTTACTCGTACTTTGTTATAGTAATTTATCAGCCACTCTTTAATAGTTAAAAAAACAGTCTCACTAATTAAAACCCAAACAACACATTTTCTTATGAAACATTTAAAACTGAACAAATCGATAAGTTTAAATGTTAAACGAAAGAATTACAAATAATATAAAAATGAATATGAAAAAAATTATATTACTTTCAATAGCTTTAATAGCTGGTTTAAGCCTGATGGCTCAGTCTCAATACAAGGTTGATCCTGCTCACTCATCAATTAACTTCAAAGTTAAGCATAATGGAATAACCTTTGTAAATGGTAAGTTCGAGAAATTTGATGGTGGCATTATTGGAGATATAAATAGTCTCGAGCAATCGAGAGTATTTTTCAATGTTGAAGTAGCTAGCATAAACACAAGTGTTGGTATGCGTGACGATCATTTACGAAGCGCCGATTTCTTTGAAGTTGAAAAATTTCCTGCAATGACTTTCGAAAGCACTAGTATTGAGAAAGTTGAAGGTGATAAGTATAAACTTAACGGAAAACTTAAGATAAAAGATGTAACCAAAGATGTAACTTTTGATGTTATGTATGGTGGATTAGTTAAGGGAGACGATGGTAGTGAAGTTGTTGGTTTTACAGCTAAGAATACTATCAACAGAGTGGACTATAATGTTGCCTACGATCCAAATGGAGCGGTTATTGGCAAAGATGTTCACATAGTTTTATATCTTGAATTTAAGAAAGAGTAAGCCTTTATTTATCACGACTAATAAACCTGACATTGTCAGGCAGCAAAAACAAATAAAGTTGGTAACGTTACCAACTTTATTTGTTTTATTAATAACCTCTTTCGGCCTAATTGTTACTGAAAAACCTATCTATAACACCATCAGGCAACATAATATCTGTTAGCTCTGAATACGGCACCACCACATCTATAACACCCATAGAATATGGTGCAATTTCGTACTGATTGTATGAGTAATGAATACCAGTATCGCTTAGCCAGAAATTATTGTTAGGTACAATATCTTCAATAGTAAAAAAGCCTTTCATTAATAATGAATCAGGAATTTCAGCATCATATTGCTTCATCAAGCTCTGCACTATCTTATCTGTCAGACTCCTGAAGTAATTAGGAACAAACAGATCTTCTTCAGAAATTGTAACAAGACTATTCAGATTGATATTTGTATATATGATATTATATGAACCATGTGCACCTCCCTCATAATCACTGTATTCAACAGCATAACTTAATATTGAATCGTTCTGAAACAAAATCTTGTTACTTGTATTCATGTAATACCAGTACCATGCAGGAGTATTACCCTCTAAGCGTGCTTTATCTTCATAATATAGGTTAGACAAAGATTTATATCTATCGCTGTAAACGCTTATATACTGATTCATAGCCTCCTGGGGAGTTAAAGAATCATACTCCATATCACCAAAAAATGTACCTTTAAATATTTGCTGAAGTCGTGCAAGACTCTCTGAATCGCGAAACTTAGTTGGGTAAATAAAAGACACATTAACATCGGCAAATGGCAATGTAGTATCATTATCAACTAAGAGTGGAATATGCTGAGAAACAACAATACTATCAAATTCGATATGCATCTGTTTTCCTTCTCTACCTTCACAAGATGAGAGTATATATGTTGCAAGAATCAGCAAGAGAGATATATAAAAAATATTTGTTGTTCTCATTGTTCTTCAATTTATTAAGCAATGTTACACTATTAAGATTCAAACCCTTAAAAAGATGTCGTTTTGTTACTGAATCAACTGTTTTATTGCCCCAAGTTCGGGATAAAAATACACTTTTACAGGCTGCTTGTTGTTGTCAAACATCTTCTTAACCAGCACATCCTTTTCTCCAAACTGAACCACATCAACCTCCATGCTCTTAACTACTCCGTTCTTAAACTCAATAGAAAGATCGGCTTTTCCAGGTATATTATACACAACACCCTCTGTGAGCTTGCTCTCTAAACGTTGCAGTTCCTTTGGCGACAACTGCATATCTACCTTTGGAGTTTTATTTATAAGAGAAAGATAAACAGGCTCACCAGCCAGATTATCAACATCCACTGGTCCGAGTTTCTCAGAAAAACGAGTAATAACCTGTCTGTCGATATTAGAACCATCAGGAGTTACCACCAAAGTTGTTGTAAAATATTCAGTCTCTAAAGAACCAGCAAACAACTCAGTTAAAGCTTTTTCCTGCCTATCTATTTCGCTCATCACAACATTATACGCATTACCATCGGGTGGCATACTTTCGGCCTCACCCGATAATATGTCGTTGCGACTTCTTCTTAAATCGAATATCTGTCGTGCCACCAGTTCGGCCTGTTTTGCCGTAGACCCTGCCATTAAAGTTTCCTGAGACAGGTATCTGCGAGGATTTTCTGAAGGAGATATACCTTTGGGAATAGTTACTTCAGTCACCTTTTCCAATTCAGGCTCAGCATTTATAGCAACAATTAGTCCATCCTCTCTTAAATAGATAAAAGGCTCAACACTTTTAGGTCTGAACGAAATCATGTATGAGTTATTCTTATCTGCCACACCTTTGTTTACAACGCTCACATCTTCCAGTGAATAAACAACTCTATTCTCAGTAACAGGGTTATCAATAGCAAGATAACGTTGTGCAAAAGGGTAAAAATCGCCTCTCTGATAAGTGCTTTTTTTGACTAATAAAGTAATCTCAAAAGATGTAATTGGGAGTGAATAAACCACTCCATAATCGTTGGCTTTTATTGCATTAACCTTAACTGTCTTCTGTGCAGACACACATGAAGATATTATAAGTAACAACGTAAGGATATAGCTTTTTACTCTCATTATTATATAGGTTTTTCTAATTAATATGCCGATTTAAACTGCTCTAAGAATCTAACATCATTTTCAGAGAACATTCGTAAATCTTTCACCTGATACTTCAGGTTAGTAACACGCTCAACACCCATTCCTAATGCATAACCCGAATAAACCTTACTATCTATACCGCAGTTTTCAAGCACATTAGGATCAACCATACCACAACCAAGAATTTCAACCCATCCGGTGTGTTTGCAAAATGGACAACCTTTACCACCACAGATGTTACAAGAAATATCCATTTCGGCACTTGGTTCGGTAAACGGAAAGTATGAAGGACGCAATCTAATCTTAGTTTCTTCTCCAAACATCTCTCGTGCAAAGAAAAGCAAAGCCTGCTTCAGATCGGCAAACGACACATCCTTGTCAACATAAAGAGCTTCAACCTGATGAAAAAAGCAGTGAGCTCTATATGAAATAGCCTCGTTGCGATAAACCCTTCCCGGACAGATGATGCGTATAGGAGGCTGTGCATTTTGCATCACCCTTGTTTGTACAGATGATGTATGTGTGCGAAGCAGAATCTGCGGATCGTTTTGGATAAAAAAAGTATCCTGCATATCACGCGCCGGATGATCATCGGCAAAATTCAGCGACGAGAAAACATGCCAATCATCTTCTACCTCAGGACCCTCTGCAATTGAAAACCCAAGCCTCTTGAAGATATCATTAATCTCTTCTTTTACAATAGAAATAGGATGTCTTGTGCCCAATGCAACAGGATATGCAGTTCTGGTAAGATCTATGTTTGAGTACTCTGTATTGCTACTTTCGAAGCTATCTTTAAGCTCTTTAATTTTATCTGTAGCCTTCTGCTTCAGTTCATTTATTTTTACACCCACTTCGCGCTTCTGTTCGGCAGGAATAGTTCTAAACTGATCCATAAGTGAAGGAATAACACCTTTTTTACTTAGGTATTTTACGCGCAGTGTTTCTAGTTCATCGCTGCTGGAGGCTTTCAGTTCCTCTACTTCCGAAAGAAGAGCTTCTATCTGTTCAATCATAATACTGTCAATACTTTCAATTCAATATAGG
>CAYZHS010000191.1:0-4020 GCA_964478295.1 uncultured Proteiniphilum sp.
TTGTTGGAGGTGTGGTTACTGCATTAAATGTAACAGATATGGCACTTATGCTTATCGATGCAACAAGTGGTGTTGAAGTGGGAACAATTAACCAGTTCCGCTATGTTGACTCACTGAAGAAACCAGCAGTCTTGCTTGTTAACCAAATGGACCATGATAAAGCCGACTATGACAATACATTAACGAGTTTAAAAGAAGTTTACGGAAATAAAATCACTCCTGTTCAGTATCCTATTGGAAGTGGTGCCTCTTTTAATGGTATAGTTGATGTTCTGAAACAGAAATACTACCACTGGGAACCTGGCGCTACTGCACCTCAGGTGCTTGAAATACCAGAAAGTGAAAGAGAGAGAGCTGCAGATTACTACCAGGTATTGCTAGAAGCAGCCGCTGAGAATGATGAGGGCTTAATGGAGAAATTCTTTGATCAGGGAACACTCTCTGAAGAGGAGATGCGCGACGGTATTCATAAAGGCATGCTTAGTCAGAGTATGTATCCGCTTTTCTGCTCTTCAGGTGAGAAAAATATGGCTGTTCACCGTATAATGAACTTTCTAAGTATGGTAGCTCCATCACCAGATGATATGCCGGCTCCTCTGAATTCTGAAGGAGTTGAAGTACCTCCGGTAGATAACGAACCTGCAAGCCTCTATTTCTTTAAGACAACCGTTGAACCTCATATTGGTGAGGTAAGTTACTTTAAGGTTATGGCAGGTGTAGTGAAAGAGGGTGATGACTTTACTAATATTAATCGCCAGTCTAAAGAGAGACTTGCACAATTATATACTGTTGCAGGACAGATACGCAACAGAGCCGAAGAACTTCACGCAGGAAGCATTGGCGCTGCAGTGAAACTTAAAGAGGTTCGCACTGGTAACACTTTGAATGCTAAGGGTGCAGATAATATGTTTGATTTTATAAAATACCCTGAGCCTCGTTATCGAAGAGCTATAAGAGCTGTTAATGAATCGAATTCGGAGAAAATGAATGAGGCTCTTAACCGCATGAGAGAGGAAGATCCAACATGGTTGGTGGAGATTTCAAAAGAACTTAAGCAAACTATAGTGTCGGGTCAGGGAGAGTTTCACTTGAAGACTCTTAAGTGGCGTCTTGAGAATAATGATAAGATTGAGATTGAATTTATTGAACCCAAGATCCCTTACAGGGAAACAATTACCAAATCGGCACGTGCAGATTATAGACATAAAAAGCAATCTGGAGGCGCAGGACAGTTTGGTGAAGTACACCTGATTATTGAACCATATACCGAAGGAATGGCTCTTCCTGAAGTTTATAAATTTAACGGACAAGAGTATAAGATTCAGAACCGTGATACCCAGACAGTGAATCTTGATTGGGGCGGAAAACTTGTATTTGTAAATAGTATTGTTGGTGGTTCTATAGATACACGTTTCTTACCGGCTATCTTAAAAGGTATAATGGGAAGAATGGAACAAGGTCCGCTCACCGGCTCTTATGCACGCGATGTGAGAGTAATTGTTTACGACGGTAAAATGCACCCTGTAGATTCTAACGAAATATCATTTATGCTTGCAGGAAGAAATGCATTTAGCAGTGCTTTCAAAAACGCATCTCCTAAGATTCTTGAACCAATATATAATGTAACTGTTTCTGTTCCGGGTGAATTTATGGGTGACGTGATGAGCGACCTGCAGGGAAGAAGAGCATTGATTATGGGTATGGAGAGTGAGAAGGGATTTGAGAAATTAAATGCTAAAGTGCCTTTAAAAGAGATGAGTAGTTATTCAACTTCTCTTAGCTCTATAACAGGAGGAAGAGGTTCATTCTCTATGAAATTCTCGGGATATGAACTTGTACCTTCTGATGTTCAGGAAAAGCTGCTTAAAGAATATGAAGAGCAGGAAAAAGAAGATTAATTTCTCTTTTATATAGACATATTTAAAGTGTTAAAACGGTTAGGGCGACCCATTATGAGTCGCCCTATTTATTTACTTGTAATTTTGATTAAACCAAGAATATTTTCATTAGAAAATAATTACTGAATTGATTTATCAAGATTCCTTTTAAGTGCTTCGAGGAACTCTTTTGTTGTAAGCCAGTTTTTGCGTTGCATATCTTTTCCGTATACCAATAAGGCTAAATCTTTTGTCATTTCACCAGCTTCTACAGTCTCTATGCAAACCTGTTCGAGCTTATTACAAAAATCAATTAACTGCTTATTGTTATCTAAAACTCCACGATGTGAAAGACCTCTTGTCCATGCAAAAATTGATGCAATTGGATTGGTGCTTGTTTCGTTTCCTTGCTGATGCTGACGATAATGGCGAGTAACAGTGCCGTGTGCAGCTTCTGCCTCAACTGTTTTTCCGTCGGGTGTTATAAGCACCGACGACATCATGCCAAGTGACCCAAATCCCTGTGCAACAGTATCTGACTGCACATCACCATCGTAGTTCTTACATGCCCATACAAAACCTCCGTTCCACTTCATAGCAGCTGCCACCATATCATCTATGAGTCTGTGCTCATATGTTAAGCCTGCTTTTTCAAAAGCTTCCTTAAATTCATTTTCATAAACCTCTTGGAAAATATCTTTAAAACGACCATCATATGCTTTTAGAATGGTGTTTTTTGTGGACATATATAGTGGATAGTTTTTGCTAAGAGCCATCTGAAAAGATGAACGTGCAAAACCGTATATAGACTCATCGGTATTGTACATAGCCATTGCTACACCATCACCTTTAAAATCAAATATATCCCAACTCTTTGTTGTTCCATCTTCTGCAGTGAATGTCATTGTTAGCTTTCCTTTGCCATTTATTACCGTGTCGGTTGCTCTATATTGATCGCCAAAGGCATGACGGCCGATAATTATTGGCTTTGTCCATCCCTGCACATAGCGAGGGATATTACTGCAGATTATAGGTTCTCGAAAAACTGTTCCACCAACAATATTACGAATTGTACCATTTGGTGATCGCCACATCTTTTTAAGTCCAAACTCTTCAACACGTGCCTCATCAGGTGTTATAGTAGCACACTTAATGCCTACATTATATTTTTTGATGGCCTCGGCGGCATCAACTGTAACCTGATCGTCAGTAGCATCGCGATTCTGAATACTTAGGTCATAATATTTTATATCAAGATCTATATATGGAAGAATAAGTTCCTTCTTTATAAAAGACCAGATAATACGGGTCATCTCATCACCATCGAGTTCAACAACCGGGTTGATTACTTTTATTTTCTGCATTGTTCAATAACTTTCACTATATATTTAGACAAATAAGTTGAAGTTGACTTAAACAAATCAACTTCAACACTTAACCATTAAAAACAAGTTCTATTTTCTTTCGCTTAAAGGAACAAAATCCTGCAATTCACGAACGTTCTTATAAGCAGGACGAATAAGTCGTTTGCTGCTAAAGTTCATCTCTTCGATACGGTGAGCCGACCACCCAACTATACGTGCCATAGCAAAAAGAGGAGTATACACTTCTGATGGTAAGCCTATAGCATCATATACAAATCCTGAGTAGAAATCGACATTCACACAAACATTACCTTTGGCTGTGCGTTTTTTAGCACCCATAAACACCTCAATTGCACGCTCTTCGATTAGCTCCATGAATGCAAACTCTTTTTCACGCCCTTTTTCTTTTGCAAGTTCTCTAGCCATATTCTTAAGAAGAGCAGTGCGTGGATCGCTAATTGTGTAAACAGCATGACCAATTCCGTAGATTAAGCCAGTGCGATCGAATGCCTCTTTATTTAAAACCTTTCGGAGGTAATCATCAACCTGATTTACATCGGTCCAATCTGATACATTATTCTTCATATCGGCAAGCATACCCATAACCTTTACGTTTGCTCCACCATGAAGAGGCCCTTTTAGTGAACCAATACCTGCAGCAATAGCCGAGTATGTATCTGTTTCGGTAGAACTGGTTACACGTACAGAGAATGTTGAATTGTTACCCCCACCATGCTCGGCATGAAGTATAAGTGCTAAATCGAGTATCTTAATATCCA
>CAYZHS010000192.1:0-4012 GCA_964478295.1 uncultured Proteiniphilum sp.
AAATCTTAATCTGTTGATAATAGATCAGAAAAAATAAAAAAAGAACAATCATGGATAAAGATATCAACATAAAAGTTAAAGTTTGGCGTCAGAACGGACCAAAGGATAAGGGACACTTTGAAACTTACCCATTAGAAAATATTTCTCAGGGCAGTTCATTTCTTGAGATGCTCGATATCCTCAATGAGAAACTAATCAATGATGGAAAAGAGCCTGTAGTGTTTGATCACGACTGTCGTGAAGGAATTTGCGGTATGTGTAGTCTTTACATCAATGGACACCCACATGGACCAGACGAAGATATTACAACTTGTCAGCTCCACATGCGTACTTTTGATGAGGGCGATACTATCACTGTAGAACCATGGCGCTCAACAGCCTTCCCAGTAATAAAAGACCTTATTGTAGATAGAACATCATTCGACAAGATTATTCAGGCTGGTGGTTACACTTCAGTTAATACAGGAGGTACCCCCGATGCAAATGCTATACTTATTCCACATGACGATGCAGAAATGGCTATGGATGCTGCTGCATGTATTGGTTGTGGAGCATGTGTTGCTGCATGTAAGAATGGATCTGCAATGCTATTTGTATCGGCTAAAGTTAGTCAGCTTGCACTCCTTCCACAAGGTAAGGTTGAAGCAGCCAGACGTGCCAAGTCGATGGTAGCTAAGATGGATGAGCTAGGTTTCGGTAACTGTACCAACACTGGTGCTTGCGAAGTTGAATGTCCAAAGAACATCTCAATTTCAAATATTGCAAGACTTAACCGTGAATATTTAAAGGCTAAGTTTAAAGACTAAGCATTAAGCTTAAAACCATATTTTAAAAGCGTTCCGGAATCCTGCTATAGGAGAAGGAACGCTTTTTTCAGAAACTATTAACTATAATTAGCAATACAATCTTTATCATCTTTGTTTAAAAGGAGTGTCATATACATAAAAAGTTTAAAACATGACACTAACGAAAGAAACATTGTATTACCAAAACAAACTAGTATGAAGACAAAAAGATTGATTACAAGCGTAGTAATTCTGATATGTATATCAGTGCTTAGTACACCTGCAATTTCACAAGTGAAGTTTGGTGTAAAGGGAAGTGTGGGACTCAACAATCCCGACTTTAACACTCCTAATGAGACTTTTAAAGTAGAAAACATGACATCATACAGCATAGGGCCTGCAATTGAAGCAATGTTTGTTCCGCTTGGCGCAGCAGATTTTGGAATTGAAGCAGCTCTTCTGTATAACGACAACCGTATGTCTGTTTCGAGGCTTACAGGAGAAGGTGGAGACAGGGAAGTGTCGAACCGCTATCTAAATCTTCCTGTTAATGCAAAACTTAAACTTGGAGTTGGATTTCTTCCATTAAAACTATTCGGTACTGCCGGTCCTTGGGCAGGATACCTTATCTCTGGTGAAGAATTTGACTTTGACGAAGTAACTGAAGGTGTAAAAGCAAAAGAGTTTCAGGCAGGTGCAAATATCGGCTTTGGTGTTGAGTTATTAAATTTCATACAAGTAGGATTAAACTACAGCGTAAAGCTCACGGACAACTATTCAAATGATATTCCAAACTGGAGTGAACCGTTGAATGGTAAAAGCGAATCGTGGACTATAACCGGTACAATCTATTTTTAGTGCATGTATGCAGATGTAATTCTTCCCCTTCCATTCTCCGATCTTTACACATATTCTGTACCTGTGGATATGCAGGATAAGATTGCAAAAGGATTTAGAGTTATTGTACCTTTTGGCGCAAGAAAATATTACACTGCAATAGTTAAGCGCGTTCATAATAGCGCACCTGTAAAGTTTAAAATAAAAGAGATTCATTCCCTTGTAGATTCACAACCAGTAGTGAGCGACAAACAGTTTCAGTTATGGGAATGGATCTCTTTTTATTATATGTCGAATATTGGTGATGTATACAATGCCGCATTGCCATCATCAATGAAATCAGATGACATAAAAAGCAAGTTTAAGCCTAAAACAGAAGCTTTTATAAAGTTAAACCCCGAACTCTACCTAAATACAATTCCCGAAATTATTGGCAGAGCCAAAAAGCAATTATCACTATATAATCAAATAAACAACTATCTAAAGAAAAACAAAACAGTATATATCAGTAAACAAGATGTTACACAATTTGAAAACTATTCGCAATCTGTATTAAATGGCTTACTACAAAAGGAGATAGTTCAGACAGTTAATTTAGAAATTGGACGTATTGATAATGAGATAAAACCTACAAGAAAGCCCTACCCTCTCTCAGATATTCAAATAAAAGCATTTGAAGAGATCAACAGCATTTTTGAAACTAAGTCCACCTGCCTCTTGCATGGAGTAACCTCAAGCGGTAAAACAGAGATATACATACATTTAATAGAACAGTTTAAGGCTGAAGGTAAACAAACTCTATATCTGCTTCCCGAGATAGCTCTTACATCACAGTTAAAACAACGCCTTATTGCAGTATATGGGAGTAAGTTAGGAGTATACCACTCAAAAATTAATGATAACGAGAGAGCTGAGATATGGCGAAAGATGAATTCAAAAGAGCCTTATGAAATTATAGTTGGTGTACGCTCATCACTTTTCCTCCCTTTCAGCAATTTAGGACTGGTTATAGTTGATGAGGAACATGAAACCAGCTATAAGCAGAACGAACCTGCTCCCCGTTATCATGCACGAGACACAGCTATAATGCTTGCTCACCTGTTTAATGCAAAAACAATTTTAGGATCTGCAACACCTTCACTCGAATCATACAACAATACTCTAACAGGCAAATATGGTATTGTTGAACTTAAAGATCGATATAAAAACATATTGATGCCCGACATCAAAATAGAAAACACCTTTGAACTAATCAAAAGAAAAAAGATGAAAACTGTTCTGTCCCCAGCCCTCAAGAACGAAATGGACAAAGCACTTGAGCAAGGAGAACAGGTAATCCTTTTCCGTAACAGACGAGGCTTCTCTTCATTAGTAGAATGTAAGCAATGCGCTTGGTGTCCCAAATGCAGCAAATGCGATGTAACTCTCACATATCACAAAATGCGCAACCGATTAGTTTGCCATTACTGCAATACAACATATAGAATACCTACTGTATGCCCATCCTGCCAATCTGATAAACTCGAAACATTAGGTAAAGGCACCGAACAACTTGAAGAAGAGGTTGGCAAATTATTTCCAGATTATGTTGTGGGCCGAATGGATATGGATACTACACGTGGTAAAGATTCGTATGAAAGAATTATAGAAGATTTTCAGAAGAAACGAATTGATATACTTGTAGGCACCCAAATGTTATCAAAAGGATTAGATTTCGAAAATGTTGGTATAGTAGGCATAATATCAGCCGATTCACTACTAAACTACCCCGATTTCAGATCACATGAAAGAGGTTTTCAGTTAATGATGCAAGCAGCAGGAAGAGCTGGAAGAAATAAAAAACAGGGCAAAGTAATCATACAGAGCAGCGATCCATCACAGCCTATCTATAAATATATTTTAAACTACAATTACGAAAGTTTCTACAAAGAACAAATTGCTGAGAGAGAGCTTTTCAGGTATCCACCATTTACCCGATTGATATCAGTAGTTTTAAAAGATAAAAACGAGAATAGAGTAGAAAGAGGAGCAAATCATTTTGCGGGTATGATTAAACCATCATTAGGTAATATGGTATTTGGTCCAAACAAACCGGTTGTAAGTCGAATTCAACAATACAACATAAGAGAAATACTGCTTAAACTCGACAATAATATATCTGCTTCAAAAATCAGGGACTTCCTCAAACAGACCGAATTAAAGCTGCGCCAAAACACTGAATATAAATATCTTCATATCTATTATGATGTAGATAAAATGTAACAACAGAACATAAAAAAACCGATACCTCTTTTCGAAATATCGGTTCTTTAAGTTTTTGAAGGTTGCAAAAGCAACTCTATTTCATTTCAATTTCTTCTTTCAGATCGATTTCATTTCCTTCTTTATCG
>CAYZHS010000193.1:0-3977 GCA_964478295.1 uncultured Proteiniphilum sp.
AGGCCAACTACCCTTCTGAGTATATGGCTGCTGTACTATCTAATAATCTTAATAACATTACTGAGATTACTAAATTTATGGATGAGTGCAAGGCTATGGGCATTAATGTATTGACTCCCGACGTGAATGAATCTTTATTGAAGTTCTCTGTTAACGAGCAGGGTGATATACGTTTTGGATTAGGTGCAATAAAGAGTGTTGGACAAGGTGCGGCAAATGATATTATTAATGAACGCTTGAAGAATGGTGCTTATAAAGATATTTTTGATTTTATAGAAAGAGCAAATCTATCGTCTTGCAGTAGAAAAATTGTTGAAGCGCTTGCTCTGGCTGGTGCTTTCGACTCATTGCCCAATATTAAAAGAGAGCAGTTTTTTGCTAAAAACGGCAAGGAGGAAGAATTTATTGAAACCTTATTACGCTATGGCAGTAAGTTTCAGCAGGACAAGAATGAGGCTATGAACTCGCTATTTGGCAGCGATACTTCATTCTTAATAACACAACCCGAAATACCTCAGGCATCGCGATGGTCGGATTTGGAAAGATTAAATAAAGAGAGAGATTTAATTGGAATTTATCTTTCGGCTCACCCTTTAGATGATTATGAGTTTATACTTAGATATATATGCAGCGCCGACACATTGAAGTTGCAAGATCTGGAAAGCATGAATGGTAGGGATATTACATTTGGAGGAATGGTAACGGCTGTTCGTGAGGGACAAACTAAAAGAGGGTCGCCATATACGATTTTTAAAATTGAAGATTATATGGGTAGTTTTGAAATTGCTCTTTTTAGTGAAGATAGCATCAACTTTGGCAGATATGCACGCGCCGGTCTTTCGATTTATATTGAGGCAAGGGTACAGCCCAAAAGGTATCGTCAGGAAGAGATGGAAATTAAAATTTCAACTATAAACCTGCTTTCTGATGTAAAAGACAAGTTGGTTTCGAAAATTACTTTACAAATACCTCTTGATGAACTTAACAGCTCGACAGTAACTGAATTATCTGCATTAACAAAAAACAATAAAGGAAATTCTTTGTTATATTTCCACATTATTGGTGATGAATCTCATATGAACTTGAAGTTATTTTCGCGACCTACCAAGATTCAGGTAAACAAAAAACTAATAGACTATCTTAAAGATGATTTAAATATAGACTTCAAAATAAACTAATTATAAATAAATAACAACTAATATGGCATTACAAATTACAGACGCAACAGTTGAAGAAGTGTTGCAAACAGATAAACTGGTTATTATTGATTTCTGGGCAGAATGGTGTGGACCTTGTAAAATGGTTGGACCAATTATTGATGAAATTAGTGAAGATTACAAAGAAAAGGTTGTGGTTGGCAAAGTTGATGTTGATGATAACGACGATACAACTACAAAATTTGGAATCCGCAATATACCTACTGTTTTATTCATAAAGAATGGTGAAGTGGTGGATAAAGTGGTAGGTGCAGGACCAAAGAAGATGTTTACCGACAAAATAGATAGTCTTATTTAATTTCAATTAAGACATACTGTGACTTTATAAAAAGGGAGACTAAGTACAATCATTAACTTAGTCTCCTTTTTATTTTTTATTCTACGCCATATTTTTTCAAACTAGTTGAAATAGACAATAAGATGTAGTTTGTTAATACTCGTCTTCGTTAAAGAAGAAATCTTCTTTGCTAGGATAATCGGGCCAAATATCTTCTATTGATTCAAATATTTCACCTTCTTCTTCAATCTCCTGAAGATTTTCAATTACTTCTAAAGGTGCGCCCGATCTTTGTGCAAAATCGATTAACTCATCTTTTGTAGCAGGCCAAGGTGCATCTTCTAGCTTAGATGCTAATTCTAGTGTCCAATACATTGATATTTTCTTTAAATTACTATTTCTAATTTTGCGCAAATGTATAAAAACTTTTTATATATCTCCCTGTTCCCAGAACAATTCTTGTGAAGATTTGTTACTTTCGTGTCTTGCCAGTACAAAAAAGTAGTCTGATAGACGATTTAAGAAGATAAGTACTTCTTCTGAAACAGGATACTTCTCTGCCACTGTAAACACATTTCTCTCTGCGCGACGAGAAACGGTGCGGCAAATATGTGCTCTTGATGCTGTTTCATTACCTCCCGGCAAAACAAATCTATTTAAACGGGGAAGTGCACTATCTATAATATCTATCTGTTCTTCAACACGTTTAATATCTTTTGCAGTAATTATACTTGCTTCTTTTGGTGCTCTGCTTTCGGTTTCAGTTGCCAAATACGACCCAACAGTAAATAGTTTGTGTTGCAGGTATCTAAGAAATTCTTGATGATTCTTTTCTTCTATTTTGCAACTCAACCACCCAACGTAGCTATTAAGCTCATCTATTGTACCATAAGCTTCTAACCGGATGTGTGTTTTAGAAACACGTGTGCCTCCAACCAAAGCTGTAGTACCCTTATCACCTGTTTTTGTATATATAATGCTTTTTTTCATACATTTAATCTTTAAACCAAATAGTGCTGCTTATAATAAGAGTGCCTGAAAAAAACAATCAGTGTATCACTCATGTCAAATGAAACTGTTACTTTCTCATGATTAACGATACTCTTACAAAATTGTTTACTCTCTTTAGAATCTATAGGGTTTATTACCCAAAAAGTATTTTCGCTGCTCAATTTAAGTAGCGACTCAATTGGAGGAAAACAGTTCTTATTATCGATATTGATAAATATAGCATCAAATTTTCGACTTGCAAAATTTTCAATTTCATCAATATCATTTACAGAACTGTACTCTATCTTAGAGGAGGGTGATTTAATATATAAAGAATTTAAGCCGTTGCCGGGATTTACCTCTAAGATATTTTTGACTTTGAAGTAATTAATAAGACGGAATGAGACGTGATTAAACTTTACAACATTTTTTGAAGGTTGTGCTAAAAATGGAAATTTATCAGGAATATCGTTAAATGCATAATAACTATAGGGTGAGTACAACACATTTGTGATTAAATCGAAAGCAAACGGTGAATGAATGCTATGACCCTTTGATTGCTTCTTTCTAAGCAACAACCTGAAAAGCCTCATTATTTATCGGTTTTTTTGAATCAATGCCACTGCGTATGCAGTTATACCCTCTTCGCGACCTACAAATCCCATCTTCTCGGAGGTTGTGGCCTTAATAGAAATATCGTCTTTGTCTATACTCATCACTTCGGCAAGCCTCTTTTGCATTGCTGCTATATGAGGATTTAGTTTTGGGTTTTCTGCACAAACAGTACTATCGATATTTCCAATAGTGTAACCTTTATCTTTTAGCAGTTCAACTGTTTTGTGAAGCAATATTGCACTATCTATGTTTTTGTAGTCTGCAGATGTATCAGGAAAGTTATAACCTATATCGCGAAGGTTTGCTGCTCCTAGCAATGCATCACATATTGCATGTATCAATACATCTGCATCGGAGTGGCCTTGTAAACCTTTATTATGACTAATCTTAACACCTCCTATAATAAGGTCTCTGCCCTCTGCAAACTGGTGCATATCATATCCAAAACCAACCTTGATTTGCATAATTTCAATTTATTAAATTTCTTAGTCCCTCCAGGTCGAATCCCAGCGAAACTCTGAGGGTTTGATCTAATGGATTTGACTGAGCTGTGGATAAAAGATAGGCTGCATCTATTTGAAAAGATTTTGTTCTGAAGCCTGCTCCGAATGTTACATATCTGCGATTTCCCTTGTATTGGTTTTCATTTGAATAACCTGTTCGTAACGAAAACTGATTATTGTATACATACTCCAACCCAAGCGACAATACAACCTCTTGCATCTCTTCTTTAAAGCCACCTGGAGCATCTCCAAACGATTTAAAGACTCCACCTATTGATGATATGTTATTGTATTGTTCTGTTCTGTTAAACAGATCCTCGTCTGTTTCATCTACGCCTGGCAATTGAGGTGTTGGAACCAGAAGTTTATTCATAT
>CAYZHS010000194.1:0-3939 GCA_964478295.1 uncultured Proteiniphilum sp.
TAGTTTCAAAGAAGAGATGATTCTGAATGATCAGGTAAAAGACTATTTTAAGTAATAAGTTCGCACCTGCAGAATTTATAAACGATTATATCGTTAAGAATATTTAAAAGCTTCCCTGTGCATTGCCGCAGGGATTTTTTTTGTTTACTATTTTGTAGATTTGTAATATTATATAGGTCGGGTTATTATTTAATTAATAGTGTTATATGGGCTTTTTCAATAGATCATCCAAAGGAAAAAAAGAGACTCTCGATAAGGGTCTTGAAAAAACTAAAGTAAGTTTCTTCTCAAAGATAACTCGTGCTGTTGCTGGAAAATCAAAGGTAGATGATGATGTGCTTGATGAACTGGAAGAGATTTTAGTAACATCTGACGTTGGAGTTGATACTACACTTAAAATAATAGACCGCATTGAGGCACGCGTAGCAAAAGATAAATATTTAAATACAGATGAGCTGAATGGAATCTTGCGTGAAGAGATAACACTTCTGCTTACTGAGAATCGATCTGGCGATGTGTCCGAGTTTACTGCTCCATCAGAAAACAAACCTCATGTAATAATGGTGGTTGGTGTTAATGGAGTGGGAAAGACCACAACAATAGGAAAACTTGCTCATCAGTTTAAACAAAATGGTTTGTCCGTGTACCTTGGCGCTGCCGACACTTTTCGTGCTGCCGCAGTAGAACAGCTTGATATATGGGGTAAGAGGGTTGGTGTGCCGGTTGTAAAACAGAAAATGGGTTCAGACCCTGCATCTGTAGCTTACGATGCTGTCAGCTCGGCAAAAGCTCACAACGCAGATGTGGTTATAATTGATACTGCGGGGCGACTTCACAATAAGGTTAACTTAATGAACGAGCTTACCAAAATCAAAAACGTTATGGGAAGAATTGTTCCGGATTCACCGCATGAGGTGTTGTTAATTTTAGATGGGTCTACAGGGCAGAATGCATTTGAACAGGCAAAACAGTTTACTGCTGCAACAGAGGTAACAGGATTGGTTATTACTAAGCTCGATGGCACTGCTAAGGGTGGTGTGGTTATAGGTATATCCGATCAGTTTAAGATTCCGGTTAAATATATCGGTCTTGGAGAGGGCATCGATGATCTTCAGGTGTTCCGTAGAAAAGAATTTGTCGACTCACTATTTGGAGAATGAAACAGTCTACTATTAAAAATAGAGTTGATGTAATAACTCTGGGGTGTTCAAAGAATCTTGTTGATTCTGAACTGCTCATGAAACAGCTTATAGCAAATGGATATACTCTTGAGCATGATTCAGACAACCCAAGAGGTGAGATTGCAATTATAAATACATGTGGTTTTATTGGCGATGCTAAAGAAGAGTCGGTAAATACTATACTCTCATTTGCTGAAGCAAAAAACAACAATCAACTTAAAAAGCTTTATGTAATGGGGTGCCTCTCAGAGAGGTACAGAGAGGAGTTGCAACAAGAGATACCTGAGGTGGATAAGGTTTATGGTAAGTTCGACTGGAGAGGTATTATTGCCGATTTGGGTAAATCTTACAATAAGGAGCTTGAGTTCGAAAGATCTTTATCTACTCCTCCGCATTATGCTTACTTAAAAATATCGGAAGGGTGCAACAGAACTTGTTCCTATTGTTCCATTCCCCTTATTACAGGTAAGTATAAGTCGCGTCCCATCAATGAAATTGAAGAGGAGGTGCGCCGTTTGGTGAGCCAGGGTGTAAAGGAGTTTCAGTTTATTGCGCAAGACCTCACTTACTACGGTCTCGATTTGTATAAATCAATGAAGCTGCCCGAATTGGTTGAGAGGATTTCTGATATTAGCGGTGTTGAGTGGATTCGCCTTCATTATGCTTATCCTGCACATTTCCCTATCGATCTGCTCAGGGTTATGCGCGAAAGGGATAATGTGTGTAAATATCTCGATATAGCGTTGCAACATATAAGCGACAGGATGCTGAAAATTATGCGACGTAATATTACAAAGCAGCAGACTATCGATCTTATCAATAAAATAAGAGAAGAGGTGCCTTGTATACATTTGCGAACAACCATGATGGTTGGTCACCCGGGTGAGCTTCAGGAAGATTTTGATGAGCTGATTGATTTTGTTACCGAATCGCGTTTCGAGCGACTGGGGGCTTTTCCTTATTCGCACGAAGAGGATACATATAACGATAAGAATTATAGCGATGATGTAGAGGCTGCCGTTAAGCAGGATCGAATGAACCGTATTATGGAGGTTCAGGAATCGATATCACTTTCTATAAATGAGTCTAAAATTGGTGATACCCTAAAGGTTATAATTGATAGAGAGGATCCCGATTTTTATGTTGGCCGCACTCAATTTGATTCGCCCGAAATAGATGGAGAGGTTTTGATAGAGAAGAAAAGCAAGTTGATTATAGGAGATTTTTACGACGTTAAAATAGACTCGGCTTATCCGTTCGACCTGATTGGGAGTGTGAAATAACATTTTTTATTACATCTCAAAAGTTGTTTTTGATTAACTATAGTTTAACTTTGCAAATAAGATAACAGATTCAAAATATTCAATATGACACTGCAGGAGTTAATTAGTATTGTTGCTGAACAGATTCAGATTTCAGAAGATAGAACAACTGAAGTGGTTGATGTAATAATCAAAGCCATATCCGACGATTTACTGGAAGATGGATTGGTTGTTATTGAGGGTTTTGGTGCTTTTAAAACACAAAAGAGAGCCGAATATATCTTGTTGAACAGCACAACCGGTGAGCGGATGCTAATGCCTCCCGAAATTGAAATTGTTTTTGAATCTTATTTATCTCAATCATTAGCTCAGGGGGCTGATATGGATAGTGGCGACAATCATTTGGCCGTTGAGGTTGAAAATGAACCTTTGGCAATGTTGTTCGAGCCCGATACATCATTAAGAAATAGTATAAACAGTGCGTTCATCAATTTTGAGCCAACACTGTTAAATGAGGGTGTTGAGATTCCTGGAATTAAAGTAATATCTGATGCACCTGAAGAGGAGGAAACTGATGTTGCCGAGGATGCTGTTGCTTTAGTGAATCCCACTGTTTCTGAATCTCCTATTATTCCCGAACTTAATGTTATTTCCGAGACTCCAGTAATTCCTGAGACTGCCGAGTTTGTTTCTGATACTACTGAAGTTTCCGAGACTGTCGATGTTCCCGAGACTGTCGATGTTTTCGAGAACCAAATAGATCCAGAAGCCGAGATTGCTTCCGAGACCCCCTCTCCCGAAAATAAAGAGCTGAAGGTGCATCAATCGGTCATAAAAAATCCTCCAAAGAAACAACGTAATAATAATCGTAGAATTTGGGTTCCTGTTATGGGAGGTGTAGCTATTACTTTGGCTGCTCTTTTTTTTTTCAATGGAACTGCAAACAGTAGGCGTAAACAGAAATAGTACTACTGAATTTAAAGAAAGATTATTTGAAGTTAAGAAAGAAGAATCATCAACTGTTGCAGAATTTAAAGAAAAGCAGTCGGCAGATTCTGAGATTAAAGAATCATCAACTGTTACAGAGGTTAATAAAGAACAACTAGAAGTTTCAGAAACGAATAAAGTACAACCAACTGTTGCTGAGTCTACAAGTAATATTAAAACTGAAGTAGAAGAGAAGCAACCAAAAACAGTAGTGTTGAGTGGTGGTAAAACGCTTAGGTTATTAGCTTTAGAACTGTTTGGCGATAAAGAGTTTTGGGTATATATCTACAAAGAGAACATAGATGTTATACCCAACCCCAACAAAGTAAGTTCTGGCTTGATATTGAGAATTCCAGATACTGATAAATATTTTATTGATAGTAGTAACCCCGAATCTGTTGCCAGGGCAAGATTTGAGGGGACCAGAGTGCTGAAGAAATAAAGAAACATTTAATTTTCAAACTATATAAATTAATTTTATGCAGAAGAATTTATTTTCAATTGCCATT
>CAYZHS010000195.1:0-3930 GCA_964478295.1 uncultured Proteiniphilum sp.
TCTTGTTATAGTGTTTTTATACCTGAGATATACAACTCCAGTTTATAACGTAACTGCTAGTGTGGTACTTAAAGAAGCTAAAAACCAACGCTTTGAGCCATCAATTGGTGGCATGGATGGTTTGCAGCTGGGGGGACTGGGCGCAGTAAGTAACCTGGAAAATGAAATTTATATCTTACAAAGCCGTTCTATAATCCGTAATGTTATTAACAGACTTAATCTTCACACTTCTTATATTGTAAGTGGCAGAATTAAGAGTATGGATCTTTACAAAGATAGTCCGGTAATTGTAAGCATGAATCAAAGCGATCTTGACAGCTTAAGGTCTAACATCGAATTTAAGATGCATACCGCAGCAGAAAATGGCTCTATCAAGGTATCAGGATTATTTAATGAAATGCAGATTGATACTGTATTTGCTACACTACCTGCTATTTTGAATACTCCACAGGGCACTATAAGCTTCACAAAGAGAGCGGGCACTGAAATGGGAACAACTGAGATGACTGTTATTATTATGCATCCCAACGCTGTTATAAAGCAGTATAGAGGAAGCCTATCGGTACAGCAAGCATCGCGACAGTCGTCAGTGCTTGATTTTTCAATAAATACTCCCTACCCCGAGAAAGGTAAGGATTTCTTGAATATGCTGGTGGAGGTTTACAACAACGAAACCATCGAAGACAATAAAATGGAAGCGTTTAACACTCAATCATTTATAAATGAGCGTATTGCAATAATCGACCGTGAACTAAGTGACGCCGAAAGGAGTGTTGAGGATTATAAACAACAGGAGGGATTGAGCGACTTGCAGATAGACCTTCAGCGCAATATGCAAATGGGTAGTCAGTATGAGCAGCAGCTTGTACAGGTGGAAACTCAGCTTAATGTAGTAAACTCTCTCAGTGCGTATGTAAATAATCCTAACAATATAAATAGAACTATTCCTTCTAACGTTGGACTTGAAGATCCTAACCTGGCAGCTACTACCAGTGAGTATAACCGACTGGTTCTTGAACGTGAACGTTTGTCGCAAAGCATGACAGCCGACAACCCTGCTATGATCAGGTTGGAGGAGCAGATTGCTGGACTTAGAGAAAATATCAACTCTTCTATTAGTAGTGTTCAACAAGGACTGAATATTCAGCGTCGCGATGCTCGTAACCAAGCTAATATATATGGTGGACGTATTGGTGTTATGCCAACTCAGGAGAGGGAGTTCATGGAACTTTCGCGTGAACAGCAGATAAAGGCAAGCCTGTTTTTAATGTTACTTCAGAAACGTGAAGAGAATGCATTAGAGCTGGCAGCTACGGCTAATAGTGCAAAGGTGCTGGATGAGGCTCTTACAGAGGGACAAGTTTCACCTAGAAAGATGATTTTGTTGCTGGCTGCACTGATGTTGGGTATATTGATTCCTGCAGGTATAATTTATCTTATGGATATATTGCAGTACAAACTACGCACAAGGGCTGATGTGGACAGGCTGAGCAAGATTCCTGTACTTGGTGAAATTCCTAAGCATAGCGAAAATGAAAATGTGGCAGTTGAGGAGAATGAAACCCGACCTATTGACGAGGCTTTCAGAATGGCTCGTACCAACCTGCTTCTCACTCTTGGTTCGCACAACAAGGTGGTGGTGTTTACTTCTACTGTTTCGGGTGAGGGTAAAACTTTTGTAGCTTTAAATATGGCGCTTAGCACGGCACTGCTAAATAAGAAGGTGCTACTTATTGGACTTGATCTTAGGATTCCAAGATTGAGAGAATACCTAAACTTAGAGACTAAGGATGGAATCACAAGTTACCTTTCTGGTTTTGAGGAAAATATAGACAATTTGATTATCCCATCTGGACTTCATCCTAATTTCTATGTACTGCCTTCGGGACCAATTCCGCCTAACCCTGCTGAACTTCTTTCGCGCCCATCACTTGACGAGGCTATAAACAAATTGAAGGAGGAGTTTGATTATATCTATATCGACTCTGCACCATCTGCACTGGTAACGGATACTTTGGTAATGAGCAGGATATCTGACGCCACGGTTTATGTGTGCAGAATGGACTATTCAAGCAAGGGTAACATCCGCTTTGCTAACAGTTTAATGGAACAGAATAAGCTTAATAACATGTTGCTTGTAGTAAACGATGTATCGGAGTTCCACCATGGATATGGTTATGGTTACGGATATGGCTATGGTTACGGATACGGAAACAAACAGCAGAAAAGCAAAAAAGAATAAAATATTTAACAGATAATCCTGTATAATCTATTCAGAAAATATTGAACAACAAAAAAGGTTTAGCCCATTCGGTTAAACCTTTTTTGTTATTTGATTAATACAGTCAGAACTAAATTTATATTGTTATTCTTTAAGAGTGCTTCACCTCTTTAGATGACTTTATACGACTTTTTGATTACTCTTGATAACTCTTAATCATCCTCTCCTGAACCAGCTTCTCTTTTTCTTCTCGGGCATAGCAGAATTTCCTGCTAAAAGAGCTAATGGATTTTCGTGACCTTCGTCCATTGCTTTTATCACGTTGAAAATAACGCCCCAGTCGGGCAGACCACCAAGATTACGATCGTCTATAAACAGATCGGACTTCAACTTGCGCGAATACTCTTCCCTCTCTACTGTCTCACCTCTGTAGTTTTCGTTCTCAGCAAAGAAATACAGCCCTCTCTCTGCACAATAATCTACAGCTGCCTGAAGGAGTTGTCCTCGTCTTACAGTCCACAATATTAATCGGTGTCCCTCTTTTTGAATCTGAAGTAAAGTTTCAATAGCAAATGGAATTGGTTTACCTATCTGTGGATATGCATGTTCCACAATTGTTCCATCAAAATCTACTGCAATTATCATAATTTGTATCTAAGTTGTTTATCCGCAAAGATACAAATTTTGCATCATCATCCTCGAATTACACCCTCTATAATTTCTCTCTTTGCAAGCTCTTTTAGTATTTCGTAATCTTTACAACTTTTAGCTTTTTTACCATGAGCAAGCTTGTAAACTCTACGTGTTGTTGTTTCAAATTCACGTGCAATCTCCCTATAGTGTTTCTTATTTCTAGAAAAGAACACATAATTATACAAATCTACCATAAATTTTTACGTCTATGAATTATAACTTATTGATTTTCAAATGTATTACACAATACAGTCACCTCATTTGCAAAGATAGGACAATATTTTAATATTATGCAACAAATAGCTTAATTATCATTTAATATTATTCGAATAACATATTACTTTGTTAATAATACTTTATTATACAAATATTTGTAACTTTGTATCTAATTTAACTAGCTTTCCTTTTTATTAAGATACAGTTTTCACATTTAATTAACCAAATAACAAATTTACTGAAATGAAAACAGGTGGATTTATTACTTTCTTATCATTTATTGTAGTAATAGTGCTTTCTGCAACATCATGCATAAACATTACAAAAGGTAGCATCAAACCTGCAAATCTTACCACAGAATATCTAATAAACCCAACTGGACTCGATGTTAAGCAGCCGAGATTTAGCTGGACCTTACAAGCTGTAAAAGATAATGAATATGGCCTTAAGCAGTCTGAATATCGAATTCTTGTGGGTAGTAGCATAAATTTGCTTAAAGAGGGAAAGGCTGATGTTTGGGACTCTGGCTGGGTAGCATCTGATAGCATGCAGCTTATAAAATACAATGGTAGTAATTTGCAATCGGATCAATGTTACTACTGGAAAGTCGCAGTAAAAGATCAAGATGGAATAGAATCAAGATATAGTGAGGTTGCGCAATGGAGCACGGGACTGTTTTCTATTAATGAATGGAGTGCCAAATGGATAGGCACAGGCGAGTTTTATAACCCCACTGAGGGAGATAACAAGATGTACGACCCTTGGTTCAGGAAAACAATAGTGTTGAACGAAAATCCATC
>CAYZHS010000196.1:0-3848 GCA_964478295.1 uncultured Proteiniphilum sp.
AGTAGTGGGTGGATAAAGAACAATATTTCCACTTTCTACTGTATAATCTTTTTTGTTACCAGTCCACTCATCAAGGTTTGTTCCATCAAAAAGTACGCGGAAGCCTTCTGCCTTCTCTTCTGCCGACAACTCGAATGGCTCTGGACGAGGAATCTCTTTGATATAAATATCTCTATATGCAACTTTGCTGCCATGAGCTTGAAGTTCTATCTGCTCAACTGAGAAGATTGGTTGAGATCTGTCCCAGAAGTTCTCTAGTACAACATTATCTGTAACAAGTACTCCGTTTAACCAAACAGTAACCCTTTCTCCAACCATACGAATTTTGAATGTATTCCAATCGCCAACTCTCTGATCGGCTACCTTTAGAGGCTTGCTGGGGTTTTGCTGATTGTTGTATAAGCCACCTGAGCCAACTTGTGCACCAACATTTACACGTGCTGTATCCCAAATCTGTACTTGAGGAGTGCCGCGTAGATAAAGACCTGCATCAGGTTCTGGTCCGGGATATAATTTCCAGTCGACTAATATCTCAAAATCGCCGTAAAGTTTCTCTGTACAAAGATTGTCATAACCCTTTCCGTCGAAAACAATTAATCCATCCTCTACTTTCCAGTCGATTGCCATCTGTTTGTCGGCCTTAACCTGAGCAGCAGCAAGTTCTCTTGCATTCATCTTTGCTCTTGTTATAGGATTGCCCACAAGACCTTTCCATCCATCAAGGTTTTTACCATTGAATAGCGATACATATCCACCTTCTGCTGAATTTTCAGACAGGTATTTATTGATCGATTGACGCTGGTAACCTGCATCAGGATTTGTTAGTGTTTTGCTCACTTTATTCAGAATAGTAGTTGTCTCTTCACTTGCAAATGCTGCATTAGATAATGCAATATTCATAGCTGCCAGTGCTGCCGCTTCACTTACTGCTGCATCATCCATATATTTAGCAACGAAGATCATTGCAGGGTACTGACCTGTAGCACCAAGCAGATTTAAAATAGTTTTCTTCTGAGTGTCGTTTTGTGCGAACTCCATTGCTTCGCGAAGGTAGAGATATTTAACTTCTCTTGTCTGATTAGACCTTCTTATGATATTGATAAGAGCATCAGCAACTTTAACAAGTTCGCTTTTGTTTGAAGTGCTGCGTGCAATATCCAGTACAGGATAAATTGCATCAAATGAGTTGACACCAGCTAAAGCACTAAGTGCTGCATCGCGGTTAGCGCCGGTTTCTTTATTGTAAGCTTCACTTATCTGCTTAATTGCTTCGGCTGAACCAATACCTGCAAGTGCACTATAATATAGGTGCTTCTTGTTAGACTTGCTTATTCTTTCACTTACAAGCTTAGTCTGATCTTCCTTAGATAGACTCTTTAAGGCTGCGTTGATAGATTCTTGAATTGCAGGAACATACTCAGCATCGGTCTGTTCTAGCAATGTGAACATATCATTAAGATTTTCGTCGGTAACAATATATTTAAGAGTATTTGCAGCAGCTGCTTTTACCTCTTTGTTGTTGCCAAACATCTGGTTATAAACCAAACTGTACTGACTCTCTAGTATGCGGCTTGAAATAATTTCCAGTATGGCTTTTTTTCCTGCATCACCACTGCTTTCGAAAACCGAAGCCAGTGTATACGAAACATCACCATTGATGGTCATAAGTGCATTCTTAGCAAGAGTAACAGTTTCGTCATCACTACTTTTTAATAGTCCCGCCAAAGCAATAAGAGCATCTTCACCTCCAATTTTTGAAAGAGATTGAGTTGCTGCTTTAAGCAACATCTTATTATTTGTGCTTAAGTAGGGAGTTATTAATGCAACAGAACCAGTAGACTCGTTAGCTCCCATCCAATAGATAAGTGCAGTTTGAATGTCTTGAGATTTGTTTGTTGCTACAGCTTTCTTAATTAAGTCTACCGACTTTTTATCATTTCCAAAAGGATATACATGAAGTATATTAGTGATATATTTAAGATCGCCATCTTTGATTACACCTTTTAGAATTTTAGAAGCATTTGCATTTGGTTGCTCTAGAAGAACTTTTGTGGCTGCTATTTTTAGTTCATTTTTATTCTGCTTCTTTGCTGTTGACAAAAGCTTTTCGACCTCTTTCTTAACAGTTTTGCTCTCTGAAGTACCCAATCTTTCAAGCAGGTTGATATAAGAACCAACAGCATTGCTTTTGTGGTATGCATAGTCAATCTTTTCAGCTGCATTCTTTAATGGCTTAATCGACTCTTTACTGCCTAGGTTGGCAAGAGCACTAAAAAGTACTCCCTCCATTTTGTCAGATGGATTGCTGCTCAGAAGATTTAGTAATGCTGGTTCTGCTTTGCTAAAGCCTATCTGACCAAGTGCATTTACAAGATGAAGATTAACCTGCTCTGAGTTACTGCCCGCAATTGCACCAAGAAGAGCATCGCCAGCCTTTTCAGTGCCAATAGATGCTAAAGCTATAGCTGCAGTTCCCGAAAGATATTCATCTTTAAGATATCCCGAAAGAACATCTACATTGTCGTCAGAACCAACTGTTCTGAGTTGACGAATAATAAAAGCTTTAACCTCTTTGTCTAACTGTTGACTTAGAGCTTTTTCAAAAGTATTTGCAGCTACGGTGCGTAAAGCATTATCTTTTGATACAAAATGAGACCATCCGCTTATTGCAAAATCAAATGCTTCATTTGATTCTTTACCGGGAGGGTTAATTCTGCCGATAAGATCTAGCAGACCCTCTTCGCCAGTAGAAACCAGGTCGGCAATTACTATATTATATTTTTGAGGTGTCTCTGCAGGCAACTGTGCAAGTGCATCAGCAACAATTGTGGCTTTTGTTCTGCCTTTTGCCTGTTGGGCCTCTGCTCCTACAGCAAACAACAAGCAAAGGCTAAGTATGATATATTTTATCTGATTCATTTTATATAAATATTTTAAGATTAAATTGACCATGGAGCGCGCATTGGCTGATTGACATAACGGTTAGCCTCTTCGTCGTTAACAAACACTTCATTAACAGGATCAAACTCAAGAGTTCTGTTGAGCTGAAGAGCAATAAGTCCCATGTTTACAATCGTACACGAACGATGTCCGTTTATCTCGTTAAGTGCAAACTTCTGTCTTGTTTTAATACTTTCGAGGAAGTTTGTGTTTTGCTCAGCAGGTTCGGGGAATTCGGCCAATTTCTTCTCCCAGTTAGGTATGTCACAAACAAAGTTTTTGTATACATTACCGTTTGGTCCTGATATATAAGGAGTATTTGGATCACCATACTCATCGCCCCAAAGCACTATTTGACAACCATCATCATAAGTATATGTAATACTTCTCCATGTGCCTACTGCATCGGGATGTTGCTGAGGAGCATCAACCTCTACTTTAACAGGTGCTGTGTGATCTTTACCAAGCAGGTATTGAACTGGGTCGATATAGTGTTGACCCATATCACCTAAACCACCTCCATCATAATCCCAGTATCCACGGAATGTACTGTGTACACGGTGAGCGTTGTAAGGTTTATAAGGTGCAGGTCCTAACCACATATCATAGTCTAGTTCTGCAGGAACTGGTTGTGGCTCAAGATGATTTTTACCTACCCAATAGAATTTCCAGTCGAATCCAGTATGTTTACTAATAGTAAATTTTAAAGGCCAGCCAAGCATTCCACTGTCAACAAGCTTCTTTAGTGGTTTTACAGTACTTCCTAATCCATAAAAATTACTGTTGAAACGGAACCATGTGTTAAGTCGGAATATATTACCATACTGTGCAATAGCTTCACGAACTCTGATACCTTCACCAATAGTACGTGTCATAGGTTTTTCACAAAAGATATCTTTACCCGCTTT
>CAYZHS010000197.1:0-3834 GCA_964478295.1 uncultured Proteiniphilum sp.
GTTCTACCGGAAAGCTGCATTTGGGTAACTATTATGGTGCATTACAGAACTTTACTAGAATGCAGGAGGATAACAAATGTTACTTTTTTATAGCAGACGTGCATTCACTGACAACTCATCCAGATCCCAAGTTGTTGCATGAGAATGTGAAAAATGTACTGGTTGATTATCTGGCAGCAGGAATCGATCCGGAGAAATCTGTAATTTATGTACAAAGCGATTTAATAGAGACATCTGAACTATATCTCTATCTTAATATGCATGCATACTTGGGAGAACTATCAAAGACAGCATCATTTAAGGAGAAAGCACGCAAACAGCCCGAGAATGTGAATGCGGGACTGCTTACTTATCCAACATTGATGGCTGCTGATATATTAATTCATAATGCAGATAAAGTACCGGTTGGAAAAGATCAGGAGCAGCATCTCGAAATGACACGAAAATTTGCAAGAAGATTCAACCATTTTTACGACGTGGAATATTTTAAAGAACCTGTGGCTTATAATTTTGGTAATGAGCTGGTGAAGATTCCAGGTCTTGATGGTAGTGGCAAGATGGGGAAATCAGAAGGGAATGCAATATACTTAGCAGATACTCCAAAAGAAATTGAAAAGAAAGTGAAGAGGGCGCTTACCGACTCAGGACCAACAGAACCAAACTCTGTTAAGCCCGACTATATAGAAAATCTATTTACTATTCTTAAGGTTGTTTCTACGCCTGATGTTGTAGAGCATTACGAGGGTAAATGGAATTCATGTGATATTAGGTATGGCGACCTTAAAAAGCAGCTTGCCGAGGATATTATTAAAGCAACCTCACCAATTAGAGAAAGGATGCTGGCGATAGAGAGAGACGAAAACTATTTGAGAAAAGTTGCCAGTGAAGGGGCCGAAAAAGCAAGAGAGAGTGCATCAAAAACTATAAGAGATGTGAGAGAGATAATGGGGTTCAAAAAGTTTTAGAAACTATACCGACTTTTTAGACGGAATGATAATTTACTACTCATTCCGTTTTTTTATTTTAAACTTTTCCCATTTAAAATTGTTCAATTTGCGTCAGATAATTACCATATGATTACATTTAGAAATATAGAACTGGAAGATAGAGATAATATAAATTCGAAATTGCAAACTCAGAATTACAGAGCTTCAGACCTTTGCTTTACAAATTTATATGCTTGGGGTAAAAAATTTAATACGCAGTTTGCTGTAAAAGATGACTGGCTATTTATCAGGTTTAAGGATAATAATGGTCGCAACTCATACTTAAAGCCAATTGGTACAGGTGATATTAAAGAAGGAATCGAGATTATTCTTGAAGATCATAAACAGTTTGATACGGTTTTCCAGATAAGAGGGATGACTAAGCAGATGGTTGATGAGGTGGAGAAGGCTTTTCCCGATAAGTTCGATTTTACACTAAACCGTAGTGTATCAGATTATATTTATACGACTGAGAAGTTGATAGAGCTTAAAGGTAAGAAACTACAGTCGAAGAGAAACCACATAAATAGATTTAAGCGTGAGAATGAGTGGAAATATAAATCTCTTACAAATAATCCTGAACTGGTTGATGAGTGTAAAATTATGCTCGATAAGTGGATGGCTATGAATATAGAAGAGAAGGACCCGTCACTTATTTATGATGATTTTGCAACTACGATAATGTTAGAGAATTTTGACTATCTGAACCTAAGGGGTGGACTTATTTGTGTGGATAATGAGATAGTTGCGTTTTCTATTGGGGAGCCTTTGACAGAAGATACAATTGTTGTGCATGTTGAAAAAGCTTTTACATCTATTCATGGCGCATATACAATTATAAATCAAAAGTTTGCGGCGCATGAGACTGAAGGCTACACCTACATTAACAGAGAAGAGGATATGGGAGTTGAGAATCTGCGACGTGCAAAATTGTCGTATCAGCCCGATATCTTATTAGAGAAATATAATGCACGTTTTAAGGTGTAAAATATAAAGCTTAAGAAGGTGATTCGATTTGCAGATGATTCTACGAGTGGTCAAGTTAGAGATATGTGGAAAACATGTTTTGGCGACCCTGATAATTATATGGATGTTTATTTTTCATATAAATATCGTAACGAAAATACTCTGCTTTATATTGAAGACAGTAAACCGGTTGCTTCACTTCAGATGCTGTTTTATACTTTCACATTCCACGGTGTTGAGATTCCCATAATATATCTGTCGGGTTTATGCACCCTGCCCGAATACAGAAGTAGGGGATATATGAAGCAGCTTATAATAAGAAGTTACCAGGTTGCCAGTGATAGAGGGGTTCCTTTAATGGTTTTGGTGCCTCAGGATGAAGGGGTGGTGGACTATTACTCTAAATTTGGGTTTGTTAAAACTTTTGATGCCGGTACAGAAGAGCTGCCTTCTCTTTCAAAAATAATTAAAGCTGCTAAAGGTGATATTCATAAGGCTTATGATGCTTTTGATGCATATTATCGGAGTAGCGATATGACTGTTCAAAAAACTCTTACTGATTTTGAGGCAATAATTGAAGAGGCTAAACTTTTTAATTATCCCCCTAAAAGAAATCTAACCGGAATGGCACGTTTGATAGATGTTAAACAGTTAATTTCTATATTCTCAGATAGATACTCGAAGTTGTCTTTTGTTATATCAGTTGAAGATGAATTGATAAATGATAACAGTTCTGTATTCTATATAACAAAAGGTAAAGTGGGAAGTCAAGAAATATCTAAGACAATAGAAGCTGAAAGCAATATTGAAGTAAATATAGGGGAGCTGGCTCAGCTTCTGTTAGGTTATCACACTTCAGAGAAAGCGGAACCATTTAAAACCCTTTTCCCGGAAAAAGAGCCTGCCATGCACTTTATGTTAGAGTGAACTGTGTAGAAAGTAAAAGTAGTTTACAGCCACTTCTTCTTACGGAAGAAATATAGAATCAGAAGAGATGATAGCACCATAAGCAAAATAGCAATGGGATATCCCCATTCTTTTTCCAGCTCAGGCATAAATGTGAAGTTCATGCCGTAAATACTTGCAATAAGTGTTGGAGGCATAAATATAACAGAGACAATTGTAAATATTTTTATAATCTTGTTTTGCTCAATGTTAACGTAACCTAGGAAAGCATCTTGTAAGTAATCGAGTCGGTCGAAACTAAACTTGATATGCTCAATCAATGAGTTGATGTCCTTTATCAGAATAGTTAGTCTAGGTTGCAGCTCTTCAGAGATAAACTCACTTCTGAGCATACTTGAAATAACTCTTTGCTTATCTATGATATTCTCACGCAACAACATGGTCTTTTCCTGAAGGTTCTTTATTTCAGATAGCAGCTCTTCGTCGGCCTCCTTTAGTGTAAGCGAGTTACTCAACTGTGTAACCTTCTGAGTCATGACCTCAATCATATCTGCGTCAAAGTCTACTCTGGTTTCGAGTAGTGCAACAAGCACGTGTGCTCCTGTAGGATAGTTTTTTGGATGAGCCGATATTTTTTTTACAGTCTCGTGAAACGAAATCAGCTCTTCGCCACGTACAGTTACCAGTATATTGTTTTTAAGTATAAATGAAACAGGATCCGTTTCGAAATTTGATAGAAGAAAGTTGGAGTTAACCACCAGTGTATCATTGGTCTCAATATATCTGGAAGACATCTCAATTTCAATCATCTCCTCCTCTTCCTGAATATATATTTTTAAGAAATCCTCAAGTTCGTTCTCTATCTCCTCGTCCACATCATTAAGGTCGATCCATAAGAAGTTATGAATTGGATTAGATTTCAGAAATTCGAGGCTGCGGCTTAATCTCACGATGCCGTCTTTATGATAAAATAGTT
>CAYZHS010000198.1:0-3801 GCA_964478295.1 uncultured Proteiniphilum sp.
GTAAAGATCAAAACAGAGAATTCTCTACTGAAGGAACTTTTCTTTACACTGAAGATATACGACATGCAAAAGGCTTTAGCATAGATTACTACAAAGAGTTTACCAAAGTTACAATAAATAACCCTTGGAGCAACAATCAAGAACCCTATGCCGAATATTATATATATAAAAACGGGAATGCCAAAAACAGAATAATAGAATCGGGAAAGTATGCAATTAATGCACCACTATCATCAGTAATAATAAATACGTTTTCATACTTCGAGTTTTTAGATCTCCTAAATGAATTAGAAACGGTTACAGGCGTAACAGACGGATTTAGAATATACAATCCCACTATACTGGGTAGAATTGAAAGAGGTGCAGTAAAAGATCTGGGAGATCCGTTTAATCCTAATATTGAAAGAACAATTGAATTAAATCCGAAAGCGGTAATAAATTCTGCATATGCACAGGCTGACACTTACAGTGAGAGGATTTTAAAAACCGGAATTCCCGTAATATATTCACTTGAGTGGATGGAAAACACACCTCTTGCAAGAGCTGAATGGATAAAAATGATTGCTGCTTTTTTTGAAAAGGGCGATATGGCCAATTCATTATTTGATGATATCGAAAACAGATATGTAGCTGTTAAGGAAAAGGTTGAAGAGATTGATAATAAAAAATCGGTACTTGCAGGTGATAATTTTCAAGGAACATGGTACCTTCCCGGAGGTAATAGTTTCAATGCTGCACTCTTTAGAGATGCGGGGTTAAGTTACCTATATGAGAACAACGACCAAAGTGGGAGTATTGGTCTGGATATTGAATCTATTCTCACCCAGTTTTCAAACACCGATATATGGCTGGGCTGCGAATCAAGCAATTATAATCAGCTAATAAATAAGGACAGTAAATACAAACTTTTGGGACCGGTAAAAAACAAACAGGTGTTTAATAATCATAATCGTATAACAACTGCGGGTGGGAACGACTACTTTGAAAGTGCAATAGCTAACCCCGATTTAATTTTATCTGACATGGTAAAAGCAGCATATCCAGAGCTTCTACCCGATTATACTTACAGTTATATAAAGCCATTAAATTAATTCTTTAATTTAGGGTATCTGAACGAAGAGAGTTTAAAAAAGGAGATTCAAAAGTTGAAAAACAAAACATCTATATTTATCATATTAATTATTCTGTTGATTACAGCTTTTATTGCTGATATATTTACAGGAAATGCAAAAATATCGATAAGTGAGGCCTGGATGGCACTTATTGGTAGTTCTGGTAACGATATAATTGATGAGATTATACGTAATTACCGACTACCCAAAGCTATAACTGCTGTTTTAGCCGGTGCGGCTCTCTCTTTATCTGGGTTATTAATGCAGACACTTTTCAGGAATCCGCTTGCCGGTCCTGACGTATTGGGTGTCAGTGCCGGAGCTGGACTTGGGGTTGCTATTTTAACAATGCTAAGCAGCACTGCTCTTTATCCCTTTATTAAAGCTATGGGAAGTATGGCACAGGTAATCTCTGCCATTACTGGCGCAGCTCTTGTACTGATATTAATTCTGGTAGTTTCATCCAGAATAAAAGACTCCATAACTATACTTGTGCTGGGAATGATTTTTGGGTATGTAGCAAGTTCACTTATAACAATTCTGCAAAGCTTTGCCGATCCTGATTCTCTAAAAGTCTTTGTTACCTGGACATTCGGAAGCCTGGGAGATGTAACACTTAACAGGATGCCTCTACTTGCAATTGTTGTTGTTTCGGGAATCTTGTTAACAATAATTCTTCAGAAGACATTAAACAGTTTGCTTTTAGGTGAGAGTTATGCACTCAGTGCGGGCTTGAACATTAAAAGAGCCAGAATAATTATAATTACTATAGCTGCTGTAATAACCGGAACTGTAACTGCATTTACCGGCCCCATTGCATTTGTAGGTGTGGTTATACCTCATTTCGCAAGAGCATTTTTCGGAACCGTTAGCCATAAAACCATTGCACCTGCAACTATTCTACTGGGGAGTTTGCTTATGCTGATCTGCGACATATTATCACAAATTCCTATAACCAACAGAACTCTTCCGATAAATGCCGTGACTGCCTTGTTTGGTGCTCCAATGATAGTTTGGATAGTATTAAAAAGGAAAAAATTATAGCACTTTTTTATTTGGCATCATATTTGCCTTATTGTGTGTAATGACAGGAATAATAGCGTCAAATAAATTAGTCGATTAAAAATAAAAGTTTATATTTGTAGTCGATACATAGCAATAAAGAAGGGAATAATAATGGATAATAATTTTTCACAGCGAGTAAGAGACGTAATGGCATACAGTAGAGAAGAAGCCGGTCGTCTCCAGAATAATTATATCGGGCCAGAACATCTTATGCTCGGTATACTTCGCGATGGAGACGGCGTTGCCATACAAGTTTTACAGGATTTCGATATAGATCTTCATATTTTAAAAGATTATATAGATTCTAATGTGAGATCTGTGCAGGAGCCATATGATGGAACCAGCGAACTCGTTATAAATAAAAATACAGAGAAAGCTCTGAAAATGAGCATTCTTGAAGCACGTTTAACCAAAAGTAATGAAACTGATACCGAGCATATTTTGCTTGCCCTTCTTAAAGGGAAAGACACTCTTATTTATAGTATACTTGATCAGTTTGAACTCGATTACTCAAGCGCATTTATGTATATAAAAAGTATCATAGAGAATAGAACTGACGAAGGTGTTGACAAAACTGACACTCCTTCTGCCGGTCCCAATTTTACCGACGATGATGATGATATGAATCAGAAATCGTTTAGCGCAGGGGGTAGTAGCCAAGGTTCAGCGGCACAAGGGAAAAATGCAGCTTCCGACACACCGGTGCTAGACAATTTTGGCACTGATATTACACGTGCTGCATTAGAGAATAGGCTAGACCCTGTAGTTGGCCGTGAGAAAGAGATTGAGCGTATTGCACAGATTCTGAGCAGACGTAAGAAAAACAACCCTGTATTAATTGGAGATCCTGGGGTTGGTAAATCGGCTATTGTTGATGGTCTGGCACTTCGTATTAATCAGAAAAAAGTATCTCGTGCATTATTCGATAAAAGAGTAATAGCATTAGACATGGCTTCTATTGTTGCAGGTACAAAATATCGCGGGCAGTTTGAAGAGCGTATAAAAGCTATTTTAAATGAACTCTCTAAAAACCCCAACATCATACTATTTATAGATGAAATACATACTATTGTGGGTGCCGGAGGTGCAGCAGGTTCACTAGATGCTGCAAATATGCTTAAACCTGCACTGGCAAGAGGCGAAATACAATGTATTGGTGCAACAACACTTGATGAGTATCGTAAGAATATTGAAAAAGATGGTGCACTAGAACGACGCTTCCAAAAAGTTATAGTAGATCCTACTACACCCGAAGAGACTCTGCAGATTCTTAGAAACATAAAGGAGAGGTACGAAGATCATCACAATGTAAGATATACTGATGAAGCTCTACAGGCTTGCGTAAAACTTACAGACAGGTATGTTTCAGACCGCACCTTCCCAGACAAAGCTATTGATGCACTTGATGAAGCAGGAGCAAGAGTTCATATATCAAATATTGTTATCCCGGAGACTATAGAGCAACTTGAGAAAGAGCTAAAAGAGGCTGAACAGCAGAAAACTGACGCTGTGAAAGCTCAGAAGTATGAGTTGGCAGCTAGCTTCAGAGATAAACAGAGACAATTAACACTTGCACTTGAGGCAGAAGAAGAACGTTGGCAAAAAGAGATTAAAGAGAAACCTG
>CAYZHS010000199.1:0-3768 GCA_964478295.1 uncultured Proteiniphilum sp.
AAAAAAAATAGTAGATGGTACTGAATTGTTGGATAGTTGATGATGAGCCATTGGCGGTTTCGTTGCTGGAATCTTATGTAAATAAAGTTCCTTTCTTAAAACTTACCGGTAAATACAGCAATGCTCTTTCGGCAATGAAAAATATTGCAACCGAAAGAGTAGACGTCTTATTTCTTGATATACAAATGCCCGAAGTTAACGGAATGGATTTTGCTCATACTATAAGTGATTATACACGAGTTGTTTTCACTACTGCATTTAGTGAATATGCAGTTGAAGGATACAGGGTAAATGCATTAGATTATCTGCTTAAACCATTCTCTTTTGAAGAGTTTGTTGTAGCCGCAAAAAAAGCGCTAAACTGGTTCGAAATTATCAATCAAAAGTCAATTCCTTATACAGACAAAGAAAGAGAAAAAGTGGGTATATTTGTGAAATCTGATTACAAGTATCTCCATATTCTATACGAAGAAATACTTTATATTGAGGGCTTAAAAGACTACGTAAAAATACACACAGCTGATAACCTCAAACCAATACTCTCTTTGATGAGCCTTAAACAACTGGAAGAGGATCTGCCCTTTGGAAACTTCATAAGAGTACACCGTTCTTATATAATAAACGTTGATAAAATATCAAGTATCAATAAAAATAGAGTTGTAATAGAAAAGAAACAGATACCTATTGGAGATACCTATAAAAAGCAGTTTATGAATTTAATAGATAAAAAATGATAGACATAAAAAAGGAGGAAACTTTAAATTTCCTCCTCTCAATTTTTATAATTCTTTACGAACTAGCTAAATCAATTCTTTACGAAAGAACTGCTGTTAGCATCCATACAGTTTTTTCATGACCTGATATCATGTCACTTACAAGTGCTGCAGTTCCTTCATCATTGCTTTCAGAAGCAGCTTCCAGGATTTCACGTTCAACTGCAATAAGCACTTTCAGATAATCCAGTATATGCTTTGCAATAGCATTTGGGTCACTCACTACACCAGTTTCCTTTATTGTTGCTACTTTAAGGTAGTCGGTAAAGTTGTGTGATGGCACACCGCCAAGCATTAATATACGCTCTGCAACTTCATCAATCTGTGTTGCTGCTTCATCATAATACTCTTCATATTTTTCGTGAGCACCAAAGAATTGAATTCCTTTTACATTCCAGTGAAAGCCTCTCAGATTTGTATAATATAGTTGCAAATTTGCTAATAGTTTCTGTAAACCTTCAACTGTCTTTTCTGTACCTTTAGGATCTAATTGTAAATAATCTAATGTTTTCATAAATTCTATTTTTTGTTTTTCTAATTTATTTATGATACAAATTTAACAAAAAAACTCATTACTTACAAGTTTATTTCTCTATATACTAAATAGAATAAATCTATGTTTAGAAGTAATATCCAAAGCTAACGTAAGGGTGTAATCTTTTAGACAGCTCAGAGTAGCCAAGTTCTAATCTAAGTGGACCGGCAACCGATAAGTATGAGTAACCAAAGTTAATTCCTAAAAAATAATCACTTTCAAATAATGAGTAAAGATTATTGTTATGTGCAAGAAAGTTAAGGTTCGTATAAATGTAATTGTTAGTAGTAAAGTTATAGTGAAGAGTTAAATCGGCAGTGAAAACCATATTTTCCAGTATCTCCATACCGGTTGTTCCCTGCAGCGAAATCTGTTGAGGCATATAATGATTATCGGTCTTTCCTCCTACTAGATTTCGATAAACATAAGGTACACTATCATTCAATATATACCTTGCTGCAACGCGCGGAGTAATATATACATTTTTTAAAAGTGCAAAAGGTTTGAAGAAATTTACACTTACAACATTCAATGGAGTATCCTCTTCTAATTTTACAAAATTATCGGTATGCAGAGAGTATTGAAATGAAAGATACTGTCCCGACGTAGGAAAATATACACGGTTTAAGTTATCATAAACCCCATTAATCATATAGTTGATGTATAGTTGATTATTAGTTACAGATTCAGGAGGTTCATAAGTACTGCCTAGTGCTTTGAAGAAATGAAAATGTTCTAATTGTCCACCTAAGTGCAACATAAGATTACCGAAGTAAAATTCCGAAAACACCAAATTCAGAGAGTTTTTAGTAATCCCAATAATATACGACAGATTACCCCTGTCATATATACTTATATCGTTTCTGCTAAGCTTATAGTTTATTCCACCCTTATAAAAAATACTACTATTAATAGAGTAGTCAATCATTAAATATGGGTCGCGACTCAGTCTGGTTGTTATATCAAACATCGAATTTAGTGAACTGTTTAACCTTATTGTGGTATTTGCAAGAATTGCGGCCATATCGTTACTATCGAAATGAATGCCCAGGTTAAGTCTGTTAGACTCTTTTACATCAACATTAAAAATTAAATTAAAAGGATTTTCACCTTCAAGCCTGTAATAGACTTTATTGAATAAGCCACTACCATATATGTTAGCAATAATATCATCTAATTCTTCTCTTGTTACTTTGTTTTTTTCGATGTTTATCCACCTGTATAGATAGTTTGTTTCCCTTTGAGTTACACCTTCAAAAGAGATCTTATTGATAATTAAAGTGTCCAGTTCTAAATAGGGATTAAGTTTCTTATTTGAATGCAATATGTTTTCGTCTATTTCAAGCAATTCATTAAGTGAGGTAAGATCGTTCCAACTTTTCTTTGCAGCTGTTACTCCTCTTGTGATAATACTATCAATTGCCGGTTTATGAAAATCCATCATAGTATAAGGATAGATGTCCGGAGTGATAAGAATATCAGTGTCTTCAATATTACTGTTTTTTTTCTCTATACCCAAAAAGTTCCATATCTGCTGTGTTATCTCTGATATACTTCCCTTGCTTTGTTCAATAATCTCGTCATCAACCGGGAAAATTACACCAATTACAATGTCGGCACCCATATTTCTAACCAGATCTACCGGATAATTATTCACTACACCTCCGTCAATGAGTAACATACTGTCTTTCACTACAGGTGTAAACATTCCGGGAATAGCCATACTTGCTCTAATTGCTTCTGCAAGATCACCACTTCTTATAGCAATCTCTTTGCCAGTACGAACATCGGCAGATATACAGCCAAATGATATGGGAAGGTCATCAAAATTTATATCTCCCTGAAAACCAATTGTAGAATTTAGTAGTAAGTTAGAGATGTTTTGACCGGTATAAACACCAGGGGGAAGAGATACGCCCCCAGATTTGTCACCAAAAGGGAGGTCGTAAGGGAGTGATACAACATATCTATTGTTTATACTCCTCTGTCGTGTCGGTATATGCTTTCGACTTACAATATCACGCATCAGATTACTCCAATCTTGTTCCTGTATAAGAGAATCAATCATATCAGCACTATAACCTACCGAATATAATCCTCCTACAACCGCTCCCATACTTGTGCCTGCAATATAGTCAATTGGTATTCCGGCCTCCTCTAAAACCTTCAAAACACCAACATGAGCAAAACCTTTTGCGCCCCCACCACTAAGTACAACTCCAACTTTCTTTCTTTCAGATTTACACTTCTCCTCTTGGCCACTAGCAAAAAACGAATAGCAGCATATCATAAATATTATCAGAAGAAGTTTTTTTGTCATCGTAGCAGTTTAAAATTTTGCGGCTCGTTTACTTAAATTGATAAAGCAAATATACTAAAAATAGTTATATAATATTATGAGATTTAGACAATTAAAATACCCTAATATGAAACAAGGAGCTCGTTTGGTATTAACCAATT
>CAYZHS010000200.1:0-3755 GCA_964478295.1 uncultured Proteiniphilum sp.
AGCAAAAAAGAGTTTTTATTAAACATAGAAAATAAAGTAAATGACCCTAATTTTATTGGTGATATGGAAGCTTTATTAAGAAATGGAATAGAATATAATCAAGAAAAAGCATTTAACTGGCTTAAGTATGAATTGTTAGAAAAATATTAACCTAAAGAAAAAAACAAATTCTTAATAGTATTCATCATAAATATAAAGATTGTTGCTTTGGATAAACGAGTAGACTTCGGGAGGCAGGAATGCTCTTACATTTTTGCCCTGCTTTATGCTTTCTCTGATGAATGTTGATGAGATTTCTACAACCGGTGCATCAACAAGTTTTATGGTTTTGGTGAGCGATTGGGGAATTACAACCTGGGCTCCCTGGCGGGGATAGATGAGTATATTATAGTTGTTTATAATTTTTTCGTAATCTCTCCACTCATCAAAACAGACCCAGTTGTCGGCTCCAATAATCAGTTGGAAGTTACAGTCGGGGTGCTCTTGCGATAATTTCTGAAGTGTGTTTATTGTGAATGAGGGTCGCTTCATATGCAGCTCAACATCCGAAACCTTTATTTTGCTGTAATTCTCAACAGCAAGCTGAGCCATATTTAGTCGCACCTGCTCATCTAACATTTCGTTTCTGCTTTTGAGGGGGTTATGGGGGGTAACGAGCAGCCATACCTCGTCGAGAGAGGTGAACTCGCTCATATAGTTTGCCATTATCAAGTGCCCGTTGTGCAGCGGGTTAAATGATCCTGAAAATATTCCTATCTCTCTCTTTTTTTTCATTAATATTGAAGTTAAAAAAAACCGATGCATCGTTAGAAACACCGATCTTTTTTTGAATTAAAATCTCATTGTTAAGGTTTTGTTTATCCTTGTTAAGGTTTTGCTTGTCCCTTGTTAAGGTTTTTATTTGCCCCCTGTTAAAAAAAACTTTACTATTGAAATATAAACATTTGTAATATAAACATTTGTAATATAAACATTACTATTATTTAAGTAAGCAGCTTTTAATTAACAACTATGGGGCAGACCTAAACTCTTTTCTTGAAAAGTGAGATAATCCATAGCAGCAATACTGCACCAACTATCGATGTTACAAGAGATCCCATGATTCCGGATGCGGATATTCCGAGAAGTCCAAAAACCCATCCTCCTAATATTGCTCCTGCTATACCAACAATTACATTAACTATGAAGCCGAAACCTCCGCCTCGCATTAATTTACCTGCCAGCCATCCTGCAATTGCTCCGATAATAATCCACCATAACCAACTCATAATACTCTTTTTTAGTTAATACTTTATTATTTTTAGCCAATTTTATCAGCATTCTGTTATTTAACGTATGTAACTAAGAAATAGTTTAACACATTCTGTTTTTATAATCTTCGTAACCAAAACTGCGGTAGAGTTCAAACTCACCATCAAGTCGCCAAATTCCGATTGAAGGGTGAGAAACACCATTGAACATTGTGGTTTTTACGGTTGTGTAGTGATTCATATCTTCAAACACGATGAGCTGACCAACTTCGAGAGGTTCATCAAACGACCAGTCGCCCATAAAATCGCCGCTCAGACAGCTGTTGCCTCCCATACGGTAGGTAGGTTTGCCGGCCACAGGTTCGTGATAAGCACCTCTGATGCGTGGTTTGTAGGGCATCTCAAGGCAGTCGGGCATATGGCATGCAAATGATACGTTGAGCATTGCTGTGCTTATTCCGCTGTTCTCTACAATGTCGGCAACTGTTGCCACCAAAACTCCCGTTTGCCACACAAAGGCACTTCCGGGCTCCATTATAATCTGAAGGTGAGGATAGCGCTCTTTGAGTGCTTTTAAAACCGATATAAGATGCTCCACATCATAATCTTTATGAGTCATAAGGTGACCACCACCAAGGTTGAGCCACTCGATTTGATGAAAGAATTTGCCAAACTTCTGCTCAAGCACCACGAGAGTCTTTTCGAGATCGTATGAATTGTTTTCGCAAAGATTATGCATATGCAGTCCGCTTATCCCCTCAGGAAGTGTGTCGCCAAGTTTTTGGACTGTAACTCCGAGGCGTGAGCCGGGACTGCTTGGGTTGTACAAATCGGTGTCTACTACTGAGTACTCGGGGTTTACTCTTAGTCCGCATTTAACATCTTTACCCAACTCTTTTACTTGCGGATAATATCTGTTGAACTGTGACAGTGAGTTGAATGTGATGTGACTGCTATATTTGAGGAAGGTGGGGAAATCGTAGTCGGTATATGCAGGTGCATATGTATGTGCGGGGTTGCCCATCTCTTCGAAGGCTAGCTGTGCCTCGCCAACCGAGCTGGCTGTGGAGTGCTGTATATACTCTCTTATTATGGGGAAAGATTTCCATGCAGCAAATGCTTTGAATGCTAAAATAATTTCGACTCCTGCACGATCTTTTACCGACTTGATTAGTTGCAGGTTTTTACGCATCAGCTCCTCTTCCATTACATAACAGGGAGATGGAATCTTAGACAAATTAATCATTATTTTTATTTGAGTTTAGTTATACAAACAGTTATGCATTATATTTGCCAATATGCACATTTTCCCACTTAAGGTTTTTGATATCGGCCGGTGTGCGCTCTTTCTCTTTTTTACCAAATGCTATAACAGTTATAACCTCTAGTGGCATTGGGATATCGAGAAGATCGTTTATAAACTGACCAGAGGTTATGGTTTCGGTATAATTACGTTCTCTAATCTGCACCCAGCAGCTGCCAATACCGAGTTCCTCGGCCTGCATCTGCATATTTATTGCTGCTATTGAGGCATCTTCGATATATGCTTCGGTTAAGAGCGGGTTGCCTGCTACAACTATAGCCAATGCGGCATCGGCAACAAAAGCAGCGCTTTGTGGCTTGCACACCGACAGAAGTTTGAGCATCGACTTATCCTCAACTGCAATAAAGCTCCATGAATGTTTGTTTTTTGATGTGGGAGAAAGGAGACCAGCCTCTAAAATCATCATTGTTTCTTCGGGCGTAAGTTGCTCTTTGGTGTACTTGCGAACACTGCGTCGTTTTATCTGTAATTGTTGAAAATTTCCCATCTTATATTATCTGTTTTTTCTGCAAACTTTAAAATCTGTTGTACTTAGCATATTCTAAAATTGCGAGAACATTAAAAGAAAGTGCAATAATAATCAAAAGAAAGGAATTTGTGAACAGTAAGGCTCGCTCAATATATTTTTTTAGTTTATTACATGATTAAGACAGAAAGTATTTATGTGCGAAAACACAAAAACTGCACTTTAGATTATTTAACCTCTTTTAACTCAAGCGGGTTTAATTTTATTAATAGCTCATGAGTTACTGAAAATCAACAACAAAAAGTATTTTATTTTGCGGTTGTTAACTTATTGACATTAATTGACGTGGTGTTTACGTAAACAGATAGTTAAACTAAATAATTTTTTGTTATATTTGCATTTGTAACGAACTAACATGAAAAAATTATAACTGCAAATATGAACCTGACAAACGTTAATTTAAGAATATTTTATATTTAATATCACTAATCGAGTAAACATTACTAACTTAAAATTATCAAAATGAAGAAAGCAAAAATTTATTTATTCTTCTTGGTGTTATTTTCTATGATATCGGGGGGAGCTGCTATGGGTAATGAAATTGCCGGAGTGCAACAGGGTCAGCGCCGCATTTACGGTACTGTAACTGACCAGGACGGTGAGACTTTGCCGTATGTTACAATTATTATCAGAGGTACAAACATTGGTACTACAT
>CAYZHS010000201.1:0-3749 GCA_964478295.1 uncultured Proteiniphilum sp.
TTCGGGCACGGATCCAGGCGGCTCTGGAGATGCGGGCGTAGGCGACCTCGTCGCGTAACAAGGAGAGCACGCCATCGGCAACGGAGGCCGGGTCTTCAATATCCGTCAACACCCCTGCGTTGCCGCCGTCCAGGACCCAAGGGGTGCCGCCACTTGCCTTTCCCGCCACGCAGGGCACGCCATGGGACATGGATTCAAGCAACGCCATGCAGCAGCACTCCTCGCGGGACGTGTGCAGGCAGATGTCGGTCTCGTCACTCAGTAACGCATAGATCTGCTCGCGCGGCAGGGAGCCCTTGAACTCGATGCCATGGTGCAGGTTTTGAGATTGAGCGTAGGCATGCGCCGCTTGATCAGGCCCCAGACCATTGCCCGCAAGAATTAAGCGCGCAGTGGGATACTCCTGCCTAATGTACGCAAAGGCCTTTATGGCGGCAGGGATGTTTTTACGCGCACTCCAATTGGAGATTGAAATCAACTTAATGTCTTGAGAATTAATCCGCCGTGTCCGGGCACGCGCGGCGTGATGGCACGCAGGAATGCCATTGGGTATCACCTCAAGGCGACGGCGATAGCGACAATCACGGCGAATGGCCTCCGCAGTGTAAGGGGCGACCGCACTAAGGGTTCTTAGCCTCGTAAACACGCGCAGTTGTGCGTAGATGGCACGGTACCACCAATACGGAGCACGCTCCAGGCGGGCAATCCGCCACGGAGCATCGTGAGCCGTGACCAGCACCGGCACGCCGGATGCAAGGGCGGCATCCGCAAACTCGTACAACCAGTGTGCATGAACGACATCCGGCTGCGCCTCGCGGATCCGGGCGACCATTTCCCGCACTAGGGAGGGCAGCCCGGTCGAGAGATTACGCATGGGAACGGCAATCAACGTGAAAGAGTCCTTCTTCCATACCGCCGTTTGCCGGATCTCACGGCTCCAACTTACCACAGTAACACGGTGGCCGCGTTCGTGGTATGCCGCAGCAATATCCGTTGTAAGTCCGTAACCTTCGGCGGGCAGGTTCTCTGAACCCTCCAGTTGGGAAAAGGCGCGGTATGTGATGGGCGCACAAAAAGCTATATGCATGACATTAACCTCATCCAATCACACAGGCAACATCAAGAACTAAAAATAAAACTGAACTCCTCGCGGCGCGGTGAGATGGCAAACAAACGATAGCCAGCCTGTCGCAGCTTCGAGATGGATTCGCGTGTCTTATCCACTCCAACTTGCTCGAACCGATGGTGATACTCGACCAGAAGCTGCCGGGGGCGAACGGAAGATGCAAGCATGTCGTCGAGAACCTCGTGCTCCGCCCCTTCCACATCCAGTTTGAGCAGGTCAATATCCGAGAGTCCCAACTCACGCATTATTGTCGTCAGCCGTTTCATTGGCACCTGAATCGCCTGTGCGTTCGATTCCCGCGGCAGGATGGTATGGGAAACATGAAGCGGATTTTCCGGCGGATTCATCGAGAGCATGCCGTCAACAGCGGCTATGCCGTATTCATGCATGATAAAACTGGCCGGAAAGCCACTGCGGGCGACCCAGTCGATTGACTGCGGCGTGGGATCGAATGCATGCACAATCAGACTGAAGCACTCAATCAACGCCATGTCGAAGGAGGCATCTTCACCCACACCAAATGAAAGAACAACCGATTGGGCATTCAACTCATCGATGGCAATGATCCAACCACCATACTCGGAACCCAGAGTTTGCGTGGGAATGACGATATCCGGCGTGATTCTCAAGTCGTTGCCCAGCAAAACTTGCATCTGCTGTCGAATGAGTTGAATCAGAGTGGCAGTAACCCTGCGGCAATAACGTCCCGCAGCTACTACATGCCAATAGGCAAGCGATGCACAATCTAGGATTCTGGCGCGCCACGTTTGGCAGGACGGTCGGTAAACAGCGGCAAAAAGATTGCCGATGGTTGCATCCACCTCTATCTTATCGGGAAATGAGATAGGCCATTGCGCTAAGGACAGATCGTGAACCGCCCGATCGTCAAGAGTAGGGACATGTGTACCACCTGTTGAAGGTTGGCTCGTGACATACGAACGAACAGGTGTGATACAAACTCCCCCGTTCAAGGCGAGCGATACGGTGAGCGATATCGACCATGAACTGATGCGCCCAAGGGCGGCATCACGGAGCATCGCCGGCAAATCCTCACCAGCTCTGCGTAGCTTCTCCAGATTCCCGTGCCGCTTCAGGCTTCGGTACTGTTTGACGAGTTCAAACTCCACTTGCGTCCACCGATCGCGCCAGATGGCCCAGCCGTAGGAGTTATTGCGCGGGAGGAAATAACTGTCGAACTGCCAGGTGTTTGGGATCTGCAGATAGTCATGGCTCAAACTGCAGCCATTGACACACCAGACACGCTTATCATCACGGTACTTCTCCAGACAACCGTTCATGTAATCCAGAAAGTTGGGCGCGACAAACAGGTCGTCCTCAATGGCAATGACACGTTCATGCCGCTTAAGCACATAATCGATACCCTCACGCACGTTGGTTCGGCAACCCGCGTTTGTCGGGCGTTCGACAACATGAAGCCGCTTGAACCCCTTCAGACGACTTACAAAGTCACGCACAGTCCTGACCTTCTCATCCTCGCCTCTTTTGTCAGGGCGCGCGCCGTCACTGAAGACATAGAGCTCCGTTGTTGCGCACAAGGGGTTTTTCTGCAGGCTTTCAATCGTGTTGCGCAAGAGGTCGACACGATTGAAGACAAAGAGCGCGAGAGGAGACGGCTGCGAGGAGTGCGGCATTCTCATGCTTGACGCTACCAATCCTTCTTAAAAAAACGGACAAACAGTCGGCGCAGTGTCGAGCGCCCAATCCCGGCGGGCAGGAGAGCGTTGAGCATCCATATCAGCAAGACTTTCATGGAAGTCTTGCGTTTGAGAGAGATGTCGGCGTAGGGAGACTTCCGGAAAGCACGCACCCAAGCCCGTTCGCGTAGACAAAACCTTTGATTCCAAGGCTTGCCATCTATGAAATGGAGAATGACCGGGTTGCGTTGTGCGCGTTTCCATTCGTCCAACCCAAGGCCATAGTGACGACACGCCTCATCTGGCGAACAGAGCATGTCATTGACGTTGCAATAGTTGTAAGTGGGGTTGACGAGTTTGACTTGGCTGCCAAACACCAGATTGAAAGCGACTTGGTCGTGGCAACCCACCCCAAGATCCTGAATAGCATCAAACAGTTTCTCGCGGATATTCTCTTCCCGCATGCGTGCCGTGTCCAACACCAGGACGCCCGAATAGAACTGTGGAGTGCCGCCGCCCTCCATCGGCGGCAATTCAGCAATGTTCATCTGCTTCACCGCAACCGCGTAACATCCTTCGAGTGGCGTTTCAAACAGGGAACGAAGATCGCCTTCTATGACCACGGAATAAACGGTGTGCCCAGAGGCGGCCGATAGGCGATTGATCTTATGCGTCCCGAGCCTGGGGTCAAAAGGATCTCTCTTGAACAGCTCCCAGGCGGCGCGAGTGGACTGCTTCTGGGAATCGCTGAGTGAATAAAATTTGCGCCAGAAGGTTTCTGATGCCTTGAAGATGTATTTCACGGCTACGGAGCCGGCGGGATGTCATTCAGCGCCTGGTCCATATCAACCACGCGGCCAATTTCGCACTCCTTCAGCCCTTCGAAGAATGTCGTGGGGATATCATCATCCTCGGCGATTACCGTGATGGTGACGCCGGGAGGAATGGGCTGCGCCATCGGTTCCCCG
>CAYZHS010000202.1:0-3737 GCA_964478295.1 uncultured Proteiniphilum sp.
ACTGTGCTATCTTAGGAGGATCATTGTTTATGCAACAGCGCGAATTTGCTAATATCGGAATGGCCACAGCTTATGGCTTTGGTTCGGGTATAGGATGGATTCTTGCAATAGTTGGAATGGCTGCAATTAGAGAGAAACTAGAGTACTCCGATGTTCCTAAACCACTTAAAGGTCTTGGTATAACATTTATTGTTACTGCATTAATGGCTTTAGGGTTTATGAGCTTCTCAGGAATTAACATTTAACACAATAAAAATAAGAATACAGGTATGAACGTACTATTGAATGCGGGTGGATTGACTATATGGGCAAGTGTCATTGTGTTTTTAATTATTATACTGATTCTTGTAATTGTAATTCTAGTAGCTAAAGAGAAATTAGTACCATCGGGTAATGTTAAGATCAGCATTAATGATGATAAAGATAAAGAACTTGACGTTGCTCAGGGTGGAACCCTTTTGAATTCATTACAATCAAATAATATATTTCTTTCATCTGCTTGCGGAGGAAAAGGTACATGTGGTGAGTGTCGCTGTAGAGTGCCCGAAGGTGGCGGTGAGATATTGCCAACCGAAAAAGGACATTTTACACGTAAGGAACAGCTTAACAACTGGCGATTGAGCTGCCAGGTGAAGGTTAAGGAAGATATGAAGGTTGTATTACCGGAAGAGATATTTGGTATCAAAGAGTGGGAGTGCGAGGTTATATCTAATAAGAATGTTGCATCTTTCATAAAAGAGTTTGTTGTGAAGCTTCCTGAAGGCGAAACAATAGATTTCAAACCAGGTTCATACAGCCAGATCAGAGTTCCCAAATACGAAGCCATCAGATACAAAGATTTCGATATCGATGAGAAGTATAGGTCGGAGTGGGATAAGTTTCAGATGTGGGATCTTGTTGCGAAAAACGACGAAGATACTTCACGTGCTTACTCAATGGCCAACTACCCTGCCGAAGGAAATATTATCACACTCAACGTGCGTGTGGCAACTCCTCCTTTCGACAGAACCAAAAACACATGGATGAATGTAAATCCGGGTATTGTATCGTCATATATCTTCAACCTGAAACCTGGAGATAAAGTTATGATGTCCGGTCCATTTGGTGAATTCCACCCAATACTGAATAGCAAACGCGAGATGTTGTGGATTGGTGGTGGTGCAGGTATGGCTCCATTACGTTCGCAGATAATGCACTTAACAAAAACTCTTGAAATTACCGACAGAAAGATGTCGTACTTCTATGGTGCAAGAGCACTCGTAGAGGCATTTTATCTAGAGGATTTCTACGAACTTGAAAGAAGATTCCCTAACTTCTCATTCCATTTAGCACTCGACAGACCAGATCCTAAGGCCGACGAAGCCGGTATTAAGTACACAGCAGGATTTGTACATCAGGTAATTCATGATACTTACTTAAAAGATCATGATGCTCCCGAAGATATTGAGTACTACATGTGTGGACCGGGACCAATGGCTAATGCTGCTCAGCGTATGCTCGACAGTCTGGGTGTTCCGCCAGAAATGATAATGTTCGACGACTTTGGATAATAATTAGTCGACTTAGATATATTAAAAAAAGCATCCTTTCAATTAAGTTAGGATGCTTTTTTTGTTAAAATGATTTTAGCTGATTCTTTTATCTTTGTCTAATATTATCTTTGTCTAATAGATTTATTGGTAAAGAGACACTATGAGGTCTCCTGTTTCTGAATTCTTTTTTTTCTTTCTAATAATAAATCTGATCTGTAGGCAGCGAAACATTATCCTCTAAATCTAAAAGCGCATTAATAAGCCATACATTATCAAATTCTTTTATAGAATCTACTCTTATTTCCGCCTCCTTAATTTTCCCTTCACTTAAAAGTTTCTGCCTCTTAGTGCCATTAAGCAAGGGGTAATGAGGAGTAATCAGCTCGTCTCCCCTGCTAAATACCACATTGCTATAAGATGTGTCAGTAACTAAACCATTGCGAACAATCAGAATCTCGTCACACCCATTCCTCAACTTAAGCAAATCGTTCATCACCGTGCGGTCGGCAAACTTATAAGCATAATCGGGCGATGCATTTATAAGCTTAAGCGATCTGATATTCTTTGCAAGGTACTTCTCAAACTCTATCGATTTTATTTCATTGTGGTAGCACACCCTGCACTTAACCTTACACTCCTTCAACCCATCTGTAAGCAAAGATTCAAGATCGGGCAATTGAGGAGCAGCAAAGCCAAAGTACGAAGCTGTGGAGTGCATCCTTCTTTCATGTGCCTCAATGTTCTGCACTTTACCATTTAGTATGCAAATAGTTTCTAAAAACATAATTCATTTTATTTCTGAAGTTAAACATTCAAAAGGTTGTTAAACCTTTCACTTTTCTAATCTTCTCCACAGTCTGATTATAATTAAATATTCAATATGATATAAAACCATATCTGCTAATTAAATATTCAAAAAGGCAGATATACTTTCTGTATCGCTTCCCGATACTCATTTTCGGCAACACTCATTGCTGTAATACCACCTCCACTTCTGAAGAAAAGATTACTCTCAACCTGTTCAATAAATCTAATCAGCACAAAAGAGTTCATACTCTTACCATCAAAATAACCGGCAATACCTGTGTAGAAACCTCTATCTATCTGCTCAGCCTTGCTAATAATATCTATAGTAGCATCTTTTGGAGCACCCGAGACAGAACCGGCAGGCAACAGCTTAAATATAAGCGAGCCAATCTCATTTAAGTAACTGTTGTCCAAAGTGCCCACAATCTCCGAGCTCACCTGCAGCAAACTGCCTCTGCTGCTATTCACCCTATCGATATATCTGAATCTCTTCACAACAACATCCCAAGCAACCCTCGAGAGGTCGTTTCTCAACAGATCAACAATAGTATTATGCTCGGCCTTCTCTTTCTCATCGTTTAGTATAATCTGCTCCGCATCTGCAATATCAGCATCAATTGTACCCTTCATCGGGTAGGTCGATATCACACCCTCATCAATCTTCACAAAGCACTCGGGTGAGAAGCAGACAAACCTGTCCGGAACATAAAGTTTATAAGGCGATGAACTATATTTAAAAATATCAATCATCGAGAGCGAAGTACTTATCGGAGTTCTGATTGTGAGGTTGGCAAGATAAGAATCACCCCTGCTCAAACCCTCCATCACAATATCAAAACGCTTTTTATATGTCGAATAATCCTCCGGAAACAGCTCCAGTTTATTGTCATGTGTGATATGTGGTGTATCAGAACAACTCATATTATTATAGTTCCCCACACCCTCTACCTCAAAAAGTATTTCATTCTGCAACATCGGATTTTCAATAAAAAACCCATCCTGCAGTTCAAAATCTAAACCAAACAGAAATGGAACCTTTTCGGCACCGGCTCTATTCATCATAGATTCTATCTCAAAGCATTTAAAAAACATCTGTTTATAACTTAAAAGTATAATTTCCTACAAATTTATAAACAATATGGCAGTAAAACTGTTTTGCTAATAATAATGAGAGTCAACTATTAAAGAGAAATCAACTATTTAAGAGTAAAGTACTAATAAAAGGTAGTCGACTAATATTTAGTAGTTAACATAAAATAGATGCATAACTCATTTAATTTCTTCTCAGAGGAGCGTTTTTATAACAGTTTATTCACAATAGAGCACATCTAATGATAAATCGTAATAAAAACTGAAGAAATATATCGAAATATTTTGTTAGTAAGAATTTTTACTTTT
>CAYZHS010000203.1:0-3734 GCA_964478295.1 uncultured Proteiniphilum sp.
TGGAGTTTATTAAGTCCGGTCAGAACGTGGTGCTGGCCGGCAATCCGGGTACAGGTAATGTAAAGCAAATGATAATGTAAAGTAAATCACATAAAGCATTGTGTTACAACAATACGATAGCGTTCTACTTTACATTATTTTTTCACTTTCACTAGAAATTCTTCAGCCACTCTAAAAGATTATCATTGTTTGTCCATAAAGGTTTTTCCTTTTTAATAACATCTGCATACGCTTTTTCAATTGCTTCACGCTTTTGTTTAGAGTCTACCCTTGCATAGACTTCAGTTGTTTGTACCGACTCGTGACCAAGTATGTCACGAATGTAAACAAGGTTTACACCGGCCTGTAGAAGATGCATGGCCTTTGAGTGTCTGAGCGAGTGTGGGCTGATTTTTTCTGGCACCAACTTCTGATCTTTCATTCTTGCTGCTCTTACATAATTCTGAAGAATGTAATGAACTCCTGCACGGGTAAGCTTTTCTCTTCGGCTGTTATAAAATAATGGATGCATATTTACATGAGGTTCAAGCAAGTGATTCATTTCCATGTAATTTTTCAAGTGCACCACTTGTTGATCCATTAGAGGAACGATTCTGGCTTTGTTTCCTTTACCAACCAATTTAATCGTATATGGCTTTGTCAGACGCACGCTTGATGCCGTAAGATCAATAACCTCCTGCACTCTTGCAGCAGAGTCATACATCAATGCAAGCATGGTAAGATCACGCATTCCCTTTTTTGTAGAAAGATCGGGTTGAGCAAAAAGCAATTTAACACCCTCTATTGTTAAATAATTCATCGTCCCTTTCTTAACCTTCTTGACCTTAATAGAGAGTATTTTCTGCCATTCATTTATATTCTCAGGAACTTCGTACTGCAAAAAATTAAAAAATGAGTGTATCGCTGCAAGACGTACATTGCGGGTAGAATCACTACATTTTCTTTCTCGCTGAAGCCACTCCAGAAATTCAACAATACATTCCTTTGTAATATCCTTAAGAGACAGCTTGTTTATTCTTATCTTTTTTTGCGATTCAAAAAAGCCAATAAACAAGATGAAAGAAGTCTTGTAGGAGTTTATGGTATTGGCACTCATACCTCTTTCTCCCGGCAGATATTTTGATAAAAAATCAGTAAGGCTTTTAGAAAAATCAGTCGGCTTCATAACATTGAGTTTTATTTAGGTCTGGAAAAATATGAGGACAGATTTTATTTACACTTTTGATAAGTGAAGGGTACATTTCTGCGGTCAGCCTTACATATTTATCAGTAGCCGCAAGGGATTGATGTCCCAGATAGGTAGAGAGTATAGGAAGTGAATAGTAAAGATCAAGTTCCTGTTCGCACATTGATACCAACGAGTGAACTGCAAATGTATGTCTGAAGTCATGCAATCTGGGACCAGCACCCTTGCCTTGGTGCGATATGCCTGAGCTAAAAAGAATTTTCCTGAACCACCTATAAGCTATGCTAGATCCATTTACACCTCCAGCAGGATGGACAAAGAGATGGTTTACACCCTTTATAGCTGGTCTTTGATTCCTGTATTTTAGATAATCTTGCAAAGCTTCTGAGAGTGATTTTGAAAATGGGATGAGACGCTCTTTCCCATTTTTGCTGTCTCGGATCTTTAAAACATTATGCGTTACATCAATATCATTTATAGAAAGGCTCATGGCTTCACCTGTTCTGATTCCTGTGGAATAAAGCAGCCTAAAAAGGACTGGTATAAAAAACATCCCCGTCCTTAAATTACAGTTGCTTGCTTTACTTTGGTCGGCAATACTAAAGATTTTCAGAACCTCCTCCTTCGTAAAAATATAAGGAGTGTAAGAACTCTTAAATAGTGGAAGTTTGGGGATATAGGAAGCATGTCCAGTATCATTCAGATAAAATGCAAGCTGTCTTACTACCTGTATCCTGTTGTATCTGCTTTTTTCTGATTCATGGGGATGTCTGGCACAGACCTCACTTGCAAGTTCCTTGGTTATGCCAATGGACGACTCCTCTCTTTTATATGCAATTTTATCAAAATTGCCCAATTCATATTCTGCTGCCTGGTATTTAAAGCCAAGACTTCTCTTTACAGACAGGAACTCTTTTATTGAGCGACCATAGACACTATAGAATGGCTTACTCATGGTAACCTCCTTTTTGCATGTAAAAAGAAAATGGAATAGAGGGAACTTCGAGAGCACACTGCCTAAGTGATAAAGTGTCAATGCGCAGATAGTACATGGTAGACATGGTGCTCGAATGCCCCAGTGCTTCAGATATAACAGGCAGTGGAGTTTTCTGATCTAAAAGACTGGAAGCAAAGCTGTGTCTCAATGCATGTGGCCCATGCTTTCTATTTCTTAAATCAATATTCGCCCGCCTAAGATAAAACTGAGCAGAGTTTGCTATATCGTGCGTTGCGATTTTATCATGCGGGGATAGGATTTGCAGAAAGCAATAATTTTCATTAGACTGAGGCCTTCCGTATTTTAGATAATCAATAATTGCATTCCCCACTTCCGGTAGTATTGGTAGTGTTACACTCTTACCGGTTTTCTTTTGCTCAAAATTAAACTCATTTGTTTGCCAGGAAATATTCTCGAACTTAAGATTTGCAATGTCAGACGATCTAAATCCTAATTTTAGTGCAAGCAAAAACATGGCATAGTCTCTCTTTCCTTTAGGGTTGCCTCTGTCAATGGAACTGATAAATTGCTCAATCTCTTCTTTTGTAAAAGTGGAAGGCAGTTTAGGCTGTTGTTTATAATTATCCGATGGTATTTTCCTTGAGTAATCAATGCTGACAAGTTCCATTTCAAACAAATAACGCATATAACCCCTGAAAATGGATAGAGCTACATATCTTGCTGCTGGCTTATGAGGATTAAGTCTAGCAGCAAATTGCAAAATCTCTGAAGACGTGATTCTACGAACCGATCTGATTCTTTTTTCACGTAAGAAGCTATTGAGCGCATGCAGGTATATCTTATGGCTAGTTATTGTCGCATTTTCCAGACTATAAATTGTTGTTTTATAATCAATGAAGTCCATCATAGATTTTCCTATTACTCCATGCAGCTCTCTCGGGGGTTTTCTTCTTATTCCAAGCAGGACTCTGCCTGTGTTTTGATAATCATCAAGAGCTTCGATTTTACTTACAAAGTTCTTTTTGGTCACTGATAGGTTCTCGAACTGATATTTCCCAAGCTCCGACAAAAGAAAGGCTTCGCCAATTTTAGCGGTATAAATTTTCTTCCGATGAACCGCCATGTAAGTCTTTAATTTTTCCCATGCTAACAGGTACTTTCTTACAGTAGACTCTGACCTGCGGATGCTTCTTAAATAACGGAGGAAGTCTTCCGTTAACTCATCGATGGTTTGCTTTTTTTGTTCCATCACATCATATTTTAAAGTTTGATAGACACTATTGTCTATTTTGATTTAAAATATAATGTAAAGTGAATGAATAGATCAATGCTGATAAACAGTAATTTGGTTGATTTACTTTACATTATCATTTGCTTTACATTACCAACCCCTGTTAACCCGGTTATTATAACGTTCTCGTTTCTCTTAATAAAATCAAGTGTGGCCAGCCGTTGGAACATGTTTTTATCAAGCGTTCTGGTGGCACTGTAATCGATGTCTGCGAGTGTGGCTTTTTGTCTGAACCCGGCATGTTTAATAAGTCTGTTGATTTTCTTATTCTGACGCTCTTCCCATTCATGATCGGTAAG
>CAYZHS010000204.1:0-3716 GCA_964478295.1 uncultured Proteiniphilum sp.
TGAACGAGGTATTACCATTAAGAGTCACGCTATTCAGATGGACTATGAATATAAGGGGGAGAAATATATACTGAATCTAATTGATACTCCGGGGCACGTTGATTTTTCTTATGAAGTATCGCGCTCAATTGCTGCATGTGAAGGTGCATTATTGATTGTGGATGCTGCTCAGGGAATTCAAGCACAGACCATTTCTAACGTTTATATGGCTATTGAACATGACTTGGAGATTATTCCGGTTATAAATAAAATAGACTTAGATAGTGCTATGCCTGATGAGGTAGAGGACCAGATTGTGGAGCTTTTAGGCACGCCCAGAGAGGAAATAATACGTGCCAGTGGTAAGACAGGAATAGGAATTGAAGAAATTCTTAGTGCTATTATTGAGCGGGTTCCTGCACCGGTAGGTGATCCTGATGCTCCACTACAGGCTTTAATATTTGACTCGGTGTTTAATTCATTTCGTGGTATTATAGCCTATTTTAAAATTGTAAATGGTTCTATAAAAAAAGGTGATGCAGTAAAGTTTATAAATACCGGGAAGGAGTATGACGCCGATGAGGTTGGCATACTTCGTCTGGGTATGGAACCTAGATCTGAGGTTTTTTGCGGTGATGTAGGTTATATTATATCTGGTATAAAAACCTCTAAGGAGGTTAAAGTGGGTGATACAATTACCCATCTTAAGCGTCCGGCACCTAAAGCAATTGAAGGGTTTGAAGAGGTGAAACCTATGGTTTTTGCCGGTGTATACCCAATTGAAAGTGAGGATTTTGAAGATTTGCGTTCTTCTCTCGAGAAGTTGCAGCTTAACGACGCATCACTTACTTTTCAGCCAGAGTCTTCTGTTGCACTAGGATTTGGCTTTAGATGCGGTTTTCTGGGATTATTGCACATGGAGATTGTTCAGGAGCGACTGGAAAGAGAGTTTAATATGGACGTTATAACCACTGTTCCTAACGTTTCTTATCGTGTTTATGATAAGAAAGGTAGTATGAAAGAGGTGCATAACCCTGGTGGTCTTCCCGATATTACTTTAATTGATCATATCGAAGAGCCATATATACGTGCATCTGTAATTACTTTTACAGAGTATATTGGTCCCATAATGACACTATGTTTAGGAAAGCGTGGTGAACTAATTAAGCAAAACTACATTTCTGGTAATAGAATAGAGATTATTTATGACATTCCGCTTGGTGAGATTGTAATTGATTTCTATGATAAGCTGAAGAGTATTTCTAAGGGTTATGCATCGTTTGACTATCAGATGCATGATTTCAGGCCTTCGAAATTGGTTAAGCTGGATATTTTGTTGAATGGTGAACCGGTTGATGCTCTTTCTACTCTTACGCATTTTGATAACGCTCAAAGCTTTGGTCGTCGTATGTGCGAAAAATTAAAAGAGTTAATTCCTCGTCAACAGTTTGATATTGCCATACAGGCTGCAATTGGAGCTAAAATTATTGCGCGTGAAACAATTAAGGCTGTTAGAAAAGATGTGACTGCTAAATGTTATGGTGGTGATATTTCTCGTAAACGAAAACTTCTTGAAAAGCAGAAAGAGGGTAAGAAACGAATGAAGCAGGTGGGCAATGTTGAAGTGCCACAAAAAGCCTTTTTAGCCGTACTTAAGCTCGATTAGACTTGTACTGAAATGATTAATAATTAAAACTGAAATTATGAAATTAAAACTATTTTTCCTTATAGCTTTTTCTATTGGATGTTTTTCTTTTGCTAATGCACAGTATGTAAACGAAAAGCCTATCAGTGAGATAGATGCCGATTACATAAGAGTTTGGTCTGATTCGGGACCATTGCTTAGTTCAAAGATAACTGTAAGAATAGATTGGGGGCAGGGTGGCAGAACTCCTCAGATTACCGATAATCGTAGACGAGTGGTGTCTTTTAACGGAATGATGGAAGTTATTAATATGCTAAGCAAAGAGGGCTTTGAACTAGTAGAAATTGTTAGAGATTCAAAAGATGAGAGTGAAATCTTTTATCTTAAAAGGAAAAATGATTTAAGACCTTATTCAGAATAAATAAATGTTAGAGGTATTATTTCATAATTCATATTTTTCGGTATTTCTGATTATTGCTTTAGGCTTTCTGCTGGGTAACATCAAAATAAAAGGTGTTTCTCTCGACTCTTCTGCAGTATTATTTGTTGCATTGTTGTTTGGCCATTATGGAGTTGTAATTCCAAAAGCACTAGGTAATTTTGGATTGGTGCTGTTTATATTTACAATTGGTATACAGTCGGGTCCTGGGTTCTTTGATTCTTTTAAGAAGAATGGAAAAAATATTTTTATACTTTGTGCATTAATTATTGGTAGCTCGGGTGCTGTGGCATTACTTCTTGGTTATCTGTTTGATGTGGAGATAGAGGGGGTAATTGGACTTATCTCGGGTGGTTTAAGCAGTACTCCAGCTCTTGCTACTGCAACAGATTTAACCGACTCGCCAATTGTTTCTATTGCATATGGTATTACATATCCCTTTAGTGTAATTGGTATAATTTTATTTGTTAAACTGTTTCCTAAATTATTTAGGGTTGATTTTAACAGAGAGTCTTTAAAGATAGAAGAGCAATCTAAAGCTATTTATCCTGAAGTGAAAAGTGCTGTTTTTAGAGTTGTTAATCCCAACGTATTTGGCAAGACGCTTGCTAATCTACAGATTAGATCGATGACAGGCGCTGTAATATCCAGGTATTCACACGAAGGTATAATTTCAATTGCTAAAGCAAAAACCAGACTTTGTGAAGGCGATTTGCTAAAAGCGGTTGGCACGGAAAATTCATTGAGTCAGCTTGAACTTTTGGTGGGTGAGAGAACTGAAATTAAGCTTCCTGTAGAGAATAATCAGGTTTCGGAGACATTGCTTGTTACGAATAAAAAAATAGTTGACCAGACTTTGGGTTCACTCAATTTTACTGCTGCATATGGATGCAATGTTACTTATATTCGTAGAAGTGGCATAAATCTTTCTCCTACTCCCGATCTGAAGATTAAATTTGGAGATAAGCTTGTTGTAGTAGGGGAGCAGGATAATGTGAAAGAAGTGGGTATGTTATTGGGTAATGATGTGAAGAAATTGTCTAGTACCGATTTCTTCCCGATTGCAATGGGTATTGTTTTGGGTATTCTTGTAGGACAGATTCAAATAGCTTTCTCCGATACATTTTCTTTTTCTTTGGGACTAACAGGTGGAGTTCTTATTGTTGCTCTTATTTTAAGTAAAGTGGGTAAAACGGGCTCAATTTTGTGGACAATGTCTGATACATCTAATCAGCTCTTAAGGCAGTTGGGATTGCTATTGTTCTTAGCTGAGGTTGGTACTTCGGCAGGGGCAACTCTTGTGGCTACTTTTCAAACTTATGGCTTGTTGTACTTCTTTATAGGTGTTGCAATTACAATGGTACCTATGATATTGGCAGGTATAGTTGGTCGCTATGTGTTAAAATTGAACGCTCTCGAACTTCTTGGTACAATTATTGGGGGAATGACAAGTACGCCTGGTTTGGCAGCAGTAGGGTCTATGACTGATAGTGATGTGCCTAATTTGACGTATGCTTCGGCTTATCCTCTGGCAATGGTTTTGCTTATTGTGATGTTGCAGATAATTGGATTTGTTGCACTGTAAGTATTTGAATGAAAAAGTAAAAGGCACGCCAATCACTTGGAATGCCTTTTGATAAATAATAAATAATA
>CAYZHS010000205.1:0-2639 GCA_964478295.1 uncultured Proteiniphilum sp.
AGAATATCCGTAATATAGCCATCATTGCTCACGTAGATCATGGCAAAACCACCCTAGTAGATAAAATGTTGCTTGCAGGTCACCTTTTCAGGGAGAACCAGCAATCGGGCGAACTTATACTTGACAATAACGACCTTGAGCGAGAGCGTGGTATTACTATCTTGTCTAAGAATGTATCTATTAAATATGGCGATACAAAAATAAATATAATCGACACTCCCGGGCACGCCGACTTTGGTGGTGAAGTGGAGCGTGTACTTAACATGGCCGATGGTTGCCTGTTAGTAGTAGATGCTTTTGAAGGTCCAATGCCTCAAACTAGGTTTGTACTACAAAAAGCTCTTGAGATAGGGTTAAAACCTATTCTTGTTATTAATAAGGTTGATAAACCCAACTGCAGACCCGAAGAGGTACAAGAAGAGGTATTCGACCTTATGTTTAGTCTCGATGCAACAGAAGAGCAGTTGAATTTTCCAACTATTTATGGATCTGCAAAACAGGGCTGGATGTCTAACGACTGGAAAAAACAATCTGAAGATATTATTCCTTTATTAGATGCTATTGTTAAATATATCCCCGCTCCAACAATGCTAGAGGGTACGCCGCAGATGTTAATAACATCACTCGACTACTCAAACTACCTCGGGCGTATTGCAGTGGGACGTGTTCACAGAGGCTCTATTCAAAACGGCAAAGATTATGCTCTTTGTAAAAGAGATGGTTCTATTAAAAAGATTCGTATTAAAGAACTTGATGTTTTTGAAGGCTTAGGTCGCATTAAAGCAGAAGAGGTAATATCTGGCGACATATGCGCACTTGTTGGAATTGAAGGATTTGAGATTGGTGATTCTATTACCGATCTTGAGAAACCAGAACCACTCGACCCAATCGCTATTGATGAGCCAACTATGTCGATGCTGTTTACAATCAACAACTCTCCATTTTTTGGACAGGATGGTAAATTTGTAACATCTCGTCATATCTATGAGCGTTTAATGCGCGAACTAGATAAAAACCTTGCACTACGTGTCGAAGAAACAGAAAATTCCGATTCGTGGATAGTGTATGGTCGCGGTGTACTTCATATCTCTGTACTTATCGAAACAATGCGTCGTGAAGGATACGAGCTGCAGGTTGGTCAACCACAGGTAATCGTAAAAGAGGTAGATGGTGAGAAACACGAGCCGGTAGAACAACTCACGGTCAACTTACCAGAGGACTCTTCAAGTAAGATTATCGATATTATTACCCGCCGCAAAGGTGAACTTATTTCTATGGAGAGTAAGGGAGATAGAATGCACATGGAGTTTATAGTGCCTTCTCGTGGAATTATCGGACTAAACAATATTGTACTAACTCTCTCAGCCGGAGAAGCAATAATGGCCCACCGTTTTCTTGAATTCCAACCATGGAAAGGTGATATCGAGAAACGTCAGAATGGATCAATCATCTCCGGAGAATCGGGAAATGCATTTGCATACGCACTAGATAAACTACAAGACAGAGGTTACTTTTTCATACACCCTCAAACAGATGTGTATGCCGGACAAGTTGTAGGAGAAAGTAATAAGGAAGGCGATTTGGTGGTGAATGTTACCAAATCGAAGAAACTAACAAACGTTCGTGCTTCCGGTACCGACGATAAGGCTCAACTGGCTCCTCCAAAAATATTTAGCTTAGAAGAGGCTTTAGAATATATTAAGAGCGACGAATATGTTGAGGTTACGCCAAAACATATGCGTATAAGAAAAATACTCCTAGATGAGAATGATCGTAAGAGAGCCTCTAAAAAAGGCTAACTTACAAAATCATCTTTATTAATTCAAACTCAATATTAATACAACCTCAGATTTTAACCTACTATTTATTAATCAGCGTAATAAACTCCTCACGAGTTCTCTGCTCTTTAAAAATACCGGTAAAGTCTGATGTTGTTGTTATTGAGTTTTGTTTTTGTACACCGCGCATCTGCATACACATATGCTGTGCCTCAATAACCACCATCACACCCATAGGATTTAATGTATTCTGAATACAATCCTTTATCTGTGTAGTAAGTCGCTCCTGCACTTGCAATCTCCTCGCATAAACATCCACAACACGAGCAATCTTGCTCAATCCTGTTACATAGCCATTTGGAATATAGGCAACATGAGCTTTTCCAAAAAAGGGCAACAAATGATGCTCACACATCGAGAAAAGATCAATATCCTTAACTATAACCATCTGCCTATAGTTCTCTTTGAATAGTGCAGAACGCAATATTTCAGATGGATCCTGACGATAACCTTTAGTCAGAAACTGCATAGCTTTCGAAACACGATCGGGAGTTTTAATCAATCCCTCACGCTCATTATCCTCGCCTAAAAGATCGAGTATATCTCTCATATGGTCAGATATAAGAGATCTATTTTTTTCTAATTCTTCAGATGACATATTAAAAATAGTCTGTTTAGTTTACCGGAACTTTCACCTCATCAACAACTATATACATCTCTTTACCAAAAGATGGAAAGCTATTTCTCAACTCTTGCATAACCTCTTCTGCTTCTGCCCTGGTCTGAAAATTCCCTACCCTAAGTCGCCAAAAAGGCGATTCAAAAAGCACCACAGTCTCATGTTGCGGATATTGATTGCTT
>CAYZHS010000205.1:2649-3702 GCA_964478295.1 uncultured Proteiniphilum sp.
GTATCTTAACACCTCTCATCTTGTAATATTGAGTATCCCCGTTAGCATCGGTATATATAGTTCTGGGCGGACCCATAGGGCGACCAAGTATTTGGGTTATACTCTCATCCTCATATACTGTTACATCTCCTTTACCCGGAGTTTTAGAGTTGAGTTCTTTTAAAATCTCTTTCTTCTGCTTTGATGCTTGGGCATTCACCCCTAAAGTGATGGAGAGAAACAGAATAAGAAGTATTGGTTTGCTGTGAAATTTTCTCATACAATAAATACTTTGTGAGAATTAAAAAATACCACAGACACATTTTGAGTCTGTGGTATCTGATATAAAATTTAGAATGCCTCAATAACCGGCATAAACTTGTCTACGCTTAACGAAGCTCCGCCAATAAGACCTCCGTCTACATCAGGATTTGAGAATAATTCCTTTGCATTGTCGGCATTTGCACTTCCACCATATAGTATCGAAGTATTATCTGCAACCTCATTACCATATTTCTCTGCAAGAATCTTACGGATAAAAGCATGCATCTCCTGAGCCTGAGCCGGTGAAGCAGTTTTACCTGTACCAATTGCCCAAACTGGCTCATATGCAAGAACAATCTTACCAAAATCTTCTGCAGAAAGATCAAATAGTGAGTCAACAATTTGCGACTTAACAACATCAAAATGCTTTTCTGATTCTCTTTCTTCAAGTACTTCACCTATACAGAAAATTGGTGTTAGTTTATTTGCTAATGCTAAACCAACTTTTTCTTTTAATATCTCTGCAGTTTCGTGGTAGTATGCTCTGCGCTCGCTATGACCTAAGATTACATACTTTGCACCGGTTGAAGCAACCATTTCGGCTGAAACCTCACCTGTATAAGCACCTGAAACTTTGTCTGCACAGTTTTGAGCTGCAACACCAATTTTGTCTCCATCAACAACCGCTGCAACCGCTGCAAGATGTACAAAAGGAGTACCAACTACTACATCGCAGTTAATAGTTTTACCTTTTAATGCTTCATTCAACTCTTTTGCAAGTTCAACACCTTCTTGCAGGTTTTTATTCAT
>CAYZHS010000206.1:0-3690 GCA_964478295.1 uncultured Proteiniphilum sp.
CATGTGAAATCGATTTCATTAGACAAAGTTAAAGTTTTTTTCTCAAACGTGCTACAGGAATGTTTAATTGCTCTCTATATTTTGCAACCGTACGACGAGCTATCACATATCCTTTTTCATTAAGAATTTTAGTCAACTGGTCGTCTGTCAGCGGTTTTGATGAGTTTTCACTATCAATGCACTCTTTTAAAATCAACTTAACTTCTCTCGAAGAAATATCCTCTCCCTCTGTTGTTTGCATAGCTTCAGAAAAAAAGAATTTAAGAGGGTAAATTCCAGTGTTTGTTTGCACATACTTACTATTACTTACTCGCGAAATAGTAGAAATGTCAAATCCGGTTATTTCAGCAACATCTTTTAGAATCATTGGCTTCAGCATAGTTTCATCTTCTGTTATAAAAAAGTCATATTGAATCTTCACAATTGCCTCCATAGTTCTTTGTAGTGTGTTTTGTCGTTGTTTCACTGCATCAATAAACCACTTTGCCGAATCTACCTTCTGCTTCATAAACAACATTGCCTGCTTGTCGTCGGCCGACATGCTTGTTTTGTTATCATTAAAGCCCTTTATCATTTCTGAAAAATTGCGGTTCACCTGAAGACTAGGTATGTTGCTGTTATTTAGCTGTATAGTTACTTCGTTGTTGTATGTGTCCACAATAAAATCGGGAGTTATGTTGTTCATTGCAGTTTGCATGCTTCCTCCCACTGTGTTGCCTGGCTTAGGATTTAGAGAAATAATCACTTCTATCACTCTCTTTAAATCATCTTGAGAAATATCCATCTGCCGGATAATCTTATCATAATGTTTTTTCGAAAACTCATCAAAATATTCCTCAATTATTTTATTTGCAAGCTCCACTTCATTACTCAATTTCTCTCGTCTCAATTGAAGAATCAGGCACTCCTGCAAATCACGTGCTCCTACACCGGCGGGATCAAAATCTTGTATTTCATACAACATATCTTCTAACTGTAGAGGTGTAACATCCATATTTTGCTGAAACAGCAAATCGTTAGATATAGATAACAAATCGCGTTGCAGATAACCATTTTCATCTATATTGCCAATAATATACTCAGCAATAATCTGTTTGTTTTCATCCAAATCTAATAAACCGGTCTGCTCTAATAGGTAGTCGTGAAGCGATTTATCGTCGTAGTAACCAAATTCAATGAAATCGGGCTCACTCTTATCTGAATAATTTTTTATTCTATAATCGGGCACATCATCCTCCGAAAAATAGTCGCCTAAAATTATATCATCTTGAGTAAGATCGTCCGCCAAGCCCGAGTCTTCAGTGTTATCAACATCCTTATTAATATCATTATCTGCAGTTTCTATTGCAGGGTTATCCTCCAACTCTTGCTTAATTCTTTCTTCTACTTCTACATTGTTGAGTTCAATAAGCTTTATTACCTGCATCTGCAGGGGCGAAAGCCTTTGTAACTGTTTTAGTTCCTGTTGCTGCTTTAAGGCCATTTACAAAAAAATAAATTGTTATGTTGGCAAAGATAAATATTTATCTACTGAAATATGATTAACCTTCGGGTAAAATTATATTTGCTAGCACATAGATTCATCATATCCGGCTTTACATGTTAATGGTGCAAGGGCATAAGCATCGTACTCGTCGTAGGCAGGGCCGGGTTTGCCATTTATTACTACAATACGATCGAGACGAACCTTATCGCCATTATCAAAAATGAGAAATGAGCCTTCATCTTTTATATCCTCAATCTTTATTATTTTACCGTTCGACTCTTCCAGTTCGGGTTCTTTCGAAAAAGAAAAATATATAACTCTCGAATTATTTTTTGCCATCGCCATTTCTAACATTTCTGTGTAGTCTGAATCTATAGGCATATACTTTAATTTCATCATATTTGCTTTTGTAATACTATATATAGAACAAATATTCTAATGATAGGTTCAACAGTTGGCAGCAACAATAATAAGCGGGGCTCTTGTTTGTAATTAAAACTTTTTATTACCTTTGAATAACAAAACAACAGATATCAGAATTTATTGAATAATAAGAAAAACTAATTTAAAATGATATACAAATTTCTTATTTTATCAGATGAGGTAGACGACTTCAAGAGAGAGATTAAAATTGATGCCGATGCAACATTCATGAATCTATACAGTTGCCTCATAGATTGTGTAGGTTTTAGCGATAAAGAGATGGCTTCATTTTTCTTATGTGACGATAAATGGCGCAAAAAACAGGAGATAACAATAGTAGAAATGGATACAGATTCAGATGTCGACTCATTGGTAATGGATGAATGTGTTTTGAGCGACTATTTAGAAGATGAAAAACAGAAGCTGATGTTTGTGTTTGATTATCTTACCGAACGAGCTCTTTATATTGAATTGTCGGAAATAATTCCCGGAAAGAATCTAAACAAACCTTTCTGCTCAATTTCAGAAGGTGAAGCACCTAAGCAAGTGGTTTCTATTGATGATGTTAAACCCGAAAAAGCTGCAGAGGATTTGGGAGAATCATTTTTTGGAGATGAAAGTTTCGATATAGAGGAACTCGATAAGGAGGGATACGAAGGGCTGGATGAACTAGAAGACACCTCATCATCAGAAAACGATACATTCGATCTATTCTAATAAACTAAAATGAAGAGGCTGCTGGTTCTGCTTGGTCCCACCGGTGTAGGAAAAACAGAGTGGAGTATTAAGGTTGCAGAAGAGTTGGGTAGTCCAATTATTTCTGCTGACTCCCGTCAAATATACAAGGGGATGACAATAGGTACAGCCGCTCCTGATGCAGACCAGCTCAGTCGTGTGAGTCATTACCTTGTTGGTAAGCTAAACCCCGAAGAATACTACAGCGCAAGTGAATTTGAAGACGAAGCAATAGAGCTAATAGATAAACTACATAAACATCATAATACTGTAATTATTTCAGGCGGATCTATGATGTATATAGATGCTGTTTGTAAAGGCATCGACGATATACCGACAATAGATGATAAGCTGCGAAAAGACTTAAAAGAACTTTATGATAAGGAGGGACTCGACCCTATTCGTCGTCAACTGAAGATTCTTGATCCGGTTTTTTATGATGAGGTTGATCTTAAAAATCCTAAGAGAGTGATTCATGCTCTTGAGATCTGTCTTATGTCGGGAAAGCCCTATTCATCTCTTAGAACAAATCCTAACAAGGAACGACCCTTTAAAATTATAAAGGTAGGCTTTAATCGCGATCGCAAAGAGTTGTATGATCGTATAAATATGAGAGTAGATGAAATGGTAGAAGAGGGGCTGGTTGAAGAAGCCAGAGGTTTTTATCCTAGTCGTCATCTCAACTCACTAAATACTGTTGGATATAAAGAGTTGTTTCAATATTTTGATGGAAACTGCACTTTTGAGTTTGCAATTGACAAAATAAAACAGCATTCTCGCAACTATGCCCGCAAACAACTTAGCTGGTTTAGGAGAGATGAGAATATTTATTGGATAAATCTCTCAAAAGAGAATGATGGAGTAGTGCAGAGAATCATCAACTTAGTAGAAAATTAAAAAATGAATTTTATCTTTTGATAATTTTTTCTCGGCTTGTATTGGTACTTTCAGAAAATTGTACTACTTTTGCATCACTTTTTCAGGAACAAAGATAAATTCTTCCTTAGCTCAGTTGGTTAGAGCATCTGACTGTTAATCAGAGGGTC
>CAYZHS010000207.1:0-3684 GCA_964478295.1 uncultured Proteiniphilum sp.
ACCCAGGACCCCATCCTTAAAAGGGATGTGCTCTACCTGCTGAGCTAGCGAATCGCCCTAACGCTATCTTTCAAAAGCGAGTGCAAAGATAAAATCTTTATTTTGATTATGCAACCCTTTTGCCAAATAAATTAGTGTTTTTTTATCCACTAAACGATACATCTCTCAGTTATAGGGTGATACAATCAATAAAAAAAATCACTTTTATTTTGATTAATATCTGTAATGTTCCGGCTTGTATGGGCCATTTACTGAAACTCCAATATAATCTGCTTGCTTTTGTGATAAAGTAGTTAATTTAACACCAATCTGATCCAAATGCAGTCTGGCTACTTCTTCATCTAAATGTTTTGGTAATCTGTATACCCCTACTTCATATTCTTTATTCCATAAATCAATCTGCGCAAGAGTTTGATTAGAAAAGGAGTTACTCATAACAAATGAAGGGTGACCAGTTGCACAACCTAAATTCACTAACCTACCTTCAGCTAGTAAAAATATTGAGTTTCCAGTTGGGAAAGTATATTTATCTACTTGTGGTTTAATATTAAGATGTGTGATTCCAGGAAAATTTACAAGTGCATCAACTTGTATTTCGTTGTCGAAATGACCAATATTACATACTATAGACTGATCCTTCATTTGTCTTAAATGATCAATTGTTATTACATCACGATTACCCGTAGTAGTGACAAAAATATTACCCTCCTTAACAGCTTCTTCCATAGTAGTAACCTCAAACCCTTCCATTGCTGCCTGTAGAGCGCAAATAGGGTCAATTTCAGTTACAAGCACTCTGGCTCCATATGAACGCATTGAATGCGCACAACCCTTTCCTACATCCCCATAACCTAAAACAACTACAACTTTACCTGCAATCATTACATCGGTTGCACGTTTTATTCCATCTGCAAGCGATTCTCTGCAACCATATAAATTATCAAACTTAGATTTTGTAACAGAATCATTAACGTTAATAGCCGGAACCAATAATTCGCCCCTTTCCATCATCTGATATAAACGGTGCACTCCTGTTGTAGTCTCTTCTGATATTCCTTTCATTTCAGCAACAGTTCTATGCCAGCGTTGATTATCTTCGTTAAGTATACGATTTAATGTATCTAGAATAACCTGTTCTTCATGATTTGATCCTTTTCTATCAATAGTTGAAGAATCATTCTCAGCCTGATAACCCATATGAATTAAAAGAGATGCATCTCCACCATCATCCACTATTAAATTAGGTCCTTTACCTTCAGGAAAACGCAATGCCATTTCTGTACACCACCAATATTCCTCTAATGTTTCTCCTTTCCAGGCATAAACAGGTACTCCTGCGGCTGCAATTGCAGCTGCAGCATGATCTTGAGTTGAAAAAATGTTGCAGCTTGCCCATCTGACATCTGCACCTAATTCAACCAGTGTTTCAATCAATACAGCTGTTTGTATAGTCATGTGAAGAGACCCCATAACACGTGCACCTTTTAATGGCTTTTCAGATGCATATTTTTTTCTTATTGCCATCAAACCTGGCATTTCGTGCTCTGCAATATCTATTTCCTTTCGTCCGAATTCAGCAAGAGAAATATCTGCTACTTTGAATTTGAGTTCAGAAGAATAATTCATGTTCATAATTTGTAATATTTTATTTATCTATTTTTAAGTTTGCAAAGTTACGAAATTTATATAATGTTTCTAACTTTGAAAAACTTAAAGAGACTGAAACTGTATAATTTATAATAGTAAAGTCATCTTTTAAAATCATTTATTTAAACAATAATAAATTATGAGACATATGAAAAAGATATATTTAATATTTATGTTTGTAACTCTTTTTTTCAATATGTGCGCTCAGAATAATAAAAATGAAAATCAGATAACAATAAATCACGCAACAACAATGAAATTTAATGAATTAACACCCGAAGAAGAGAGAATAATCATTCACAAAGGAACTGAAACTCCATATACAGGTGAATATGTAAATAACTTTGATTCTGGCACATATGTTTGTAAACGTTGCAACACTCCATTATATCGTTCAGAAGACAAGTTTGACGGTCATTGCGGATGGCCATCATTTGATGATGAGATTGAAGGAGCAGTAAAGAGAGTTCGCGATGCTGATGGACGACGCACAGAGATACTTTGTAATACATGTGGAGCTCATTTAGGTCATGTTTTCATAGGTGAAGGTTTTACATCAAAACAAACTCGTCACTGTGTAAATTCAATCTCAATGATATTCATACCCGCCGTTCAAGAAGCAAAAGAAGTAACAGCCTATTTTGCATCTGGATGTTTTTGGGGTACGGAATATTTTTTCATGCGAGCACCTGGAGTAAAAAGAACCACAGTTGGCTTTATGGGTGGACACGTTCAAAATCCTACCTACGAGCAAGTTTGTCAAAAGAATACAGGTCATCTCGAAACTACTGAAGTTATCTATAACCCAAAAGTAACAAGTTATGAAGAAATGGTTAAACTTTTCTTTGAGACTCACGATTTCACTCAAACCAACGGTCAAGGTCCTGACATAGGTCCACAATATCTATCTTGCATCTTCTATAGCAATGCTACAGAAAAAGCAATTGCAACGAGGTACATAAATAAACTTTTTGAAAAAGGATATAAAGTTGCAACAATGTTGAAACCAGCTTCAGAATTCTGGAAAGCAGAAGATTACCATCAAGAGTATTACGATAATAAAGGAGGTTCACCTTACTGTCATAAATACACAAAAATATTTTAATTCTTCTAAGTTTATCTGCACGTTAAAGGGTGGTTTCAAAACTTTTAGCAAGTTTGTTTGTTTTATAAGTATCGTTAACTAAAACGATACTTATAATAATGGTTTTATTACAAACTAAAGTTACTTAACTAAAAAAAGAAAATTATGAAACTATCTTATTCTTTATCGATGGTTACACTGATAATGGCATTAAGCATTTTTGCTATTTCATGTAACAAAGTAAGTGATGCTGAGATTCAACGCGTAGCTCAGGAAACCATTAATTCAATTCCTGAATTAGAAGGAGTACAGGTAACAGTACAAAACAAAGTTGCAACACTAACTGGTATCGTACAAGATGATGCGATTAAAACTTATGCAGAAAATCAAGTTGCCCAGATTAAACATGTAACAACTGTAATTAATCAACTTGAAGTTATACCACCTGCACCTGATTATACTGCATTAGATGCAGCTATAAACGCCGGACTAATGGATGCTTTGAAAGACCATAAAACTGTAACAGCAACTGTTCAGAATGGTATAATTACTCTAGAAGGTGAAATCAAAGAAAAAGACCTTACAACTTTAATGCAGAAGATTAATGCATTATCTCCAGAACAAATTGTAAATAATCTAACTGTAAAATAATACAACCATGACATTAGCTGATAAGTATAGGGAATTAATAGAACTTGCAAAAAACAACAATCTTTTAGTTAACGATAATGGTAAGATTATCAAAATTGAAGGTGAAGTTAATTCACCAAATATGAAAGATAAGTTCTGGGAAATCTATCAAAGATTAGATCCTAATTTTAAGAGTAATGATGTATTACTTAATTTAAAAAGCAAAGTAACCGAAGGAGGTAAAGTTAAAGTTGTAACAAAAGAAAGTAGGCTAAACATTCGGCAAGGTCCTGGTACAGATCAGCCAATTGTTGGCAAAGCCG